>CAZLRI010000156.1:0-6023 GCA_964561745.1 uncultured Pseudobdellovibrionaceae bacterium
CTTTAATATTTCAAATAAGGCGTGCACAAGTGTTTGTAATCAACAGAATCTTGTTTCAAAAACCAAACAAGCTTCTGTTGAACAAACACTAGGCATCTTTAATATTTCAAATAAGGCGTGCACAAGTGTTTGTAATCAACAGAATCTTGTTACAAAAAATCTAAACAAGCTTCTGTTGAACAAACACTAGGAGGTTATATGAATTTTAAAAAATGGAGATGTTTATTGTTTTGTTGTTTTTGCTTATTAGCTTTTTCCCCTTTTTGGTTTAATATTTATGGCTGCAGTGGCGGAAGTGGAGGGGGCACCTCACCAGCAGGTTCAATTCCTAGCACAACAGATGTCCCTGAAGAAGAGCGTGTTAATTCTGCAGCTTATGATGAATCAAAAATTGTGACTGTGGGCGGAATAGGAGAAAGTAAAGTGGGCGCTTTGAAATTCCCTGTCAATCAGCTAATAGTTAGTGTTGCAGATGGAGTTACCCGTAGTCAGATTGTTGCCTTATTTGAAGGTCGAAGTAACGAGACTTTAGTGGGACAGATACCATCATTAGGTCTTTATCAGATTGAGGTAAATACAACTACTGAAGATGAGCTTAAACAAAAAGCAGAAGAGGTTAAAGCTCTTCCTGAAATCAACAGTGTTACTTATAATTTCCTTTATACAAAAAGCGGGCTTGCAAGTAGATGTTCTCTTTTTGCAGATATAAGTATGCTTTATCCTCCTGAAGTTGATGACATAGATCCATATAAACAAACTAATTATACTATGGCAGCTGATGTTGTTTTGGGGTTGCATGAAATGGTGGATTTAATGGTTGGATTTGTAGAAATAGGGGTTGTTGAAGATGGTTATAATCCATCTATCAGAGAATTATCAAGTCTTATAATTACAAATGCATCTGAAGATGGAGTGGATCTAGATGGAAATGATGATCATGGAACTGCTACAGTGGGATTAATTGGAGCTCAAAATAATGGTTACTTAGGAAATGGACTATTAACTAGTTATACAGGAGATGCTCATATTGGAATATATATGGCGAGACCAAGAGCTCATTCAGAGTTTAGTCTAATGGCAGCGATTGAAAGGCTCTTCTTAAGTTACGACATACAAATAGTTAATTTGGGTGTTAATATTATGTATTACTATGGCAATGATGAAGCTAGGGATGATTATCTCATGGCAATTGTGGAAGCTCTCCGGGGAAATATGTCTCACCTTATGCAGGTTCATTCTAATGTTTTATTTGTCAGCAGTGCTGCATGGGTTGATGAAGATGCGCCTGCTAATTGGGGTACTTTCCCGGGAGGTATAGATGCACCTAATGCGATCACGGTTAGTGCTTGGTCTGCGACAAATCCTCGTGAGAGAGCTTCGGGGATAATGTCTCTTGGGGATATGTCAGCACCAGGAGAAAATATCAATGTTTTGGATCATACAGGAACTACAATGTTACGTGCAAGTGGAACATCCTATTCTGTTCCATTTGTGGTATCTGCAGCTGCTATGTTAGAAGCTGTGGCGAAAAACAGCCTTTCAGCTGTTGAAGTAAAAGATCTGCTTATGCATCATCATCTTGTTGAACAAAACGAAGAAGGTGAGGTTTTATTAGATTTTGTCAATACATTATCTGATTTGTTATGGCAGGATTATAGAGAAGAAAGTTGGGGCTCACGTTTAATGGATGCTAATGGTGATGGTGTTAAAGATAATGTAACTGTTTTAGAGGAACATCTATGCAATTCTGGCGTAATAACAATTGAAGAGGTGGGGAATTATACCCTTAATACTATGGACGTATGTTCTAGCAGACCTGGTATGTGGATAGCGCAAGATGGTACAAATTGGGGAATAGAATTTGGGGGTTTTTTGGAAGATAATAATGCCCATGCGTTAATTTCACTTAACATGAGGGATAATGCTTTTGCAATTGGTGAAGCATATGAATTATCTTCTAGTAATTCACCTGTGCCTGGTGTGCCAAGTGCAGTTATGGTTGTCCCAGGCTTGATTCCTAAAGATGATATGTCAGGGTGTAGAATAAGCGGAGCTGTTCCAGGAGAGGGAGAGAAACAGTTTGCAGGAGAATGTACGTCTGGACGGATATCTTTAACTCGTTGTATGGTTACGAATTGGGATACAGTAGATGGAAGAGAAGTCCCTGCTTATTTAGCAGTAGATGGTGAAATTCAATGTACGGCACATGGTCTTGTCGCAACATTTCATCCCGGGAATCCCGCACTTCCGGTTACAAGAGAAGAAAAAGATCTTGAAGTTAACGGCACTTTTGGATTTGTTACTGCATTTCCAATAACAGGGAGTTATTTTAATGAAAATGTAGAACATATATGTGAAGGAACACCAGCAGCAACTGAGTAATGTTTTTGTTTTAATTTCCGATTGTGAATTTTATTAATTTTGTAAACATTGGAATAGATAGATTGCCCGCACTGTATATAGCAGTGCGGGTTTTTTTATGTCTTGGTGTGGCGGATTAGTAGATGAGATTATAATAAGTTAACCTTTCAATGCTTCATCTATTCTCTTCATGACCTCTTTTTTCCCTAAAATAGATAAGACCTCAAAGATGCCGGGGCTTACCGTTGTTCCAGTCATGGCAACTCTTAATGGTTGGGCGACTTTTAACATCTTAAAGCCTGTTTGAGTGGTGATCTCTTTAAAAATATCTTCAATGTTGCTGTTGGTGAATTCATCCAGATTTTTTAATTTTTCTTTTAAACTCTCTAAGATCTTTTTTCCATCTTCATTCAACCATTTTGCTTTTGCCTCTTCATTATAATCTACTTTGGTTTTGAAATAAAAAGCCGAAATATCAGCCAGCTCTAAAAGGGTTTTCCCCCGTTCTCTTTCAGATGCTAATGCTTTAGCAGCATAGTCCCTGTCTTCAATTTTTAAGCCAAGTTTTTCAAGATATGGAGTTGTAATGTTTACCAGCTCTTCATTAGAATATTTTAGCATATGCTGGCTGTTGATCCATGTTAGTTTTTCAGTGTCAAATATAGATGGTGACTTGCCCACGACTGACAGATCGAATTTTTCAATTAGTTCAGCTTTTGTAAAGATCTCCTGATCTTTGTATGACCACCCAAGCCTTGCCAGATAATTTATCATTGCACTGGGAAGAAAACCCATGTCTTTATATTCTATTACTGAAGTAGCTCCATGCCGTTTTGAAAGCTTTTTTTTGTCAGCGCCATGAATCATTGGAAGGTGGACAAAGATAGGCAGCGGATATCCAAAAGCTTCATATATTAGAGCTTGTCTTGGAGTGTTATTAAGATGATCATCTCCTCTAATCACGTGCGATATATTCATGGTCACGTCATCTACAACAACAGTTAGATTGTATGTCGGGCTTCCGTCGCTTCTTGCAATAATTAGGTCATCAAGTTCTTTGTTGTTAAATTCAATGTGCCCTCTGCATACATCATCAATGGAGGTTATGCCTTCCTGCGGTGCTTTAAGGCGAATAGTGTACGGAAGGTTTGGTTCATCTGTTCGGTTACGGCAAGTGCCGTCATATTTTGGTTTCTGGCTGGACGCCATCAAAGCCTTGCGTTTGTTATCCAGTTCCTCAGCTGTGCAATAACATTTATAAGCCTTTCCCTGTTCGAGTAGTCGCTCAATATGCTCCTTATAAAGATCAATTCTCTCAGTTTGATAATATGGACCTTCATCCCAATCAAGACCAAGCCAGTTTAATCCATCCAAAATAGATTCTGTATATTCTTTGGTAGATCTTTTCAGATCAGTGTCTTCAATTCTGAGTATAAGTGTGCCACCTTGATTACGGGCAAAAAGCCAGTTGAATAAAGCTGTTCTAGCACCTCCAATGTGGAGTGCTCCAGTTGGTGATGGTGCAAATCTAACCCGTACTTGTTTTGTATTCATGATGATCTCCGATTCTTATATTATAAGTATTCCAGCATAACCCACTACTGAACTAAAGTCTCCCAATACATCTCCTGAGGTTTCGTATTTTATAAGCTTTGCCTTTGTTGCTCCAAGAATTTGAGCTGCAATGAGCATTATTGTGGTTGGTACAACGCCGCACATTGTAATTCTTTTTTCGCCACATACCTGTAAAAGGCCTGCGTGGTCAAGGTTTAGAATTTTTTCTATTGCCGCACGGTCTTTCTTGTTTGTTGTCTCCTGATTTTCATAATGGTTCATATCAGAGCTCGCAACAATTAATATTTCCTGTTTTGAGTCTTTTATTGTTTTTGCTATTGCCGCACCGATTTTTTTACATGCATCATAATTTAGATGAGCTACAGTTAGAGGAACGATGCTTAGTTTTGGCTGCCTTGATACAAGAAAAGGAAGCTGGACCTCAAGCGAATGCTCAAAGGTATGAGCCTTATAATCCTCTTCAATAATAGAACAGTTGTGCGCTAAATCTTTGGCAAGATCTGAATCTATATTAATATCAGCTAGGGGAGTTTCCCATGTTCCATCAGGAAATAATGAAGCAGGTTTTCCATGTCCGGTGTGGTTAGGGGATATGATAATGCATTTTTCAGGAATTATAACTGAAGCATATACCTCGCCGGCAACCCTTCCAGAACACATATATCCGGCGTGTGGCGCAACTATACCAATAACTTTTTGAGGTATTATGTTTTTTTTAAGATATAGATCAATTTGAGATCTTAGCTCTTTTTCATCTGATGGATAGAATTGACCTGCAACAATTGGTTTTCGTATCATAGTTGTGTTTTAAAAGTTAAAAAACGAAATTCTTAGCAGTAGAAAATCTTTTATGAAGATTTTCTATGGGATGATTCTTATCTTTATCTAAAAGTTTTCGCAAGAGTGGATTTCCATTGAGTTTGTCAGACATAAACTCGTCTGAGAATGTGCCGGAACGGATTTCGCCTATTAAGATTTTCATTTCATCTCGTACATTGTTATTGATGATCCTAGTCCCCCTTGTTAAATCTCCGAACAACGCTACATCGCTTATCTGCTCTCTGGTGCCACATATTCCGAATTGATTTACAAGATTGGCTAATGCCTTTACTTCTTTTAAACAGCAAAAATATGCTATCTCAGGATTATAGCCAGATTCAACAAGAGTATCAAAGCCAGCGCGTATTAATTCAAACAGCCCGCCGCAAAGTATTGCTTGTTCTGCAAATAAATCGGTTTCTGTTTCTTCAGCAAATGTTGTTTGAATAAATGGCCCCTTGCCAGCAACTCCTTTGGCAAAATCTAAAACTCTTTGCATGACTTCATCTGAGCTTTCTACAAGAGAGATCAAAGTTGGCACTCCTTGCCCATTTATAAAATTTTCTCTGACAGCTTCTCCTTGTGCTAGCGGCGCAACAAGGGCGATATTTATGTTTGTTTTGGGTTTTATAAGTTTGTAATGTATATTAAACCCATGGGCGAAGATTACTGTGGTGTTATCTTTGAGATAAGGTTCAATCTGTTGCCAGACTTTAGGCTGTTCTCCATCTGGTATCAACATTGAAATAATATCAGCATTCAAGCACGCTTCTTTATAATCAAAAAATATAGGTATGTTGTTTTCATTTACTAATGACGTTTTGGGACTGTCTGGCCTTAAATACACAGAGATATTTTTGCTGCTATCTTTTAAATTCAGTGTTTGAGCTTTGCCCTGTGCTCCAAAGCCAAATACAACAATTCTTTGATTTGATAAATTCATAATGTTGAGCATCTATAGTATTTTAACGTTTGGTTAGTATTGTTATAGGCAATCTATATGTAGTTCTACAAAATGTTATGCACAAGTGTTTGTAATCAACAGAATCTTGTTTCAAAACCTAAACAAGCTTTTGTTGAACAATCACTAGGCATCTTTAATATTTCAAATAAGGCGTGCACAAGTGTTTGTAATCAACAGAATCTTGTTTCAAAACCTAAACAAGCTTTTGTTGAACAATCACTAGGCATCTTTAATATTTCAAATAAGGCGTGCACAAGTGTTTGTAATCAACAGAATCTTGTTTCAAAACCTAAACAAGCTTTTG
>CAZLRI010000157.1:0-5978 GCA_964561745.1 uncultured Pseudobdellovibrionaceae bacterium
GACGGAGACAGTAGGATAATCCGACCAGGCAGAGCTTATAAGCATGAAGAAAAACAGCAACACTACCCAGAAATTTTCCCGGAATATTATGCTCCAGTGTTGCTGTCGGCGTGCCAATATAAAAACTCCTGCTATGGTAAGGAGGCCTAACGACCATCTATCTACAGAGCTACCCTCGATAGCATCAGACGCACCGGGTATGGTAATACCCCAGATATGGAGCCAAATACCTACTGGACGAGAGGCAGCGATAGCATACCATAGGAAAGGGATCAGGATAGCCCAGGATAATTGATTATTCCTATCTCGCTCATTAAGAAAAACCAATAAGATAAATATGCTGCATAATAATAGGGCGATTTTAGGTGGCATAATTGTGCTATATCGTAATATAAAGCAATTGCTTTTATATCGTTGTTGCCAAATTTGCTTTATTAATATGTATTCATTTAACAAATCTTTTGAGACAAAATGCCATAAAAAACTTGACTAACCATTGGGGTAATCTATTCATCCCGGGGCAACCTACTTGCAGGTACTTATATGCCTTACTAAAATCAAAGATCCCAAGAAAGTGGGAACCCAAATCATAGCTTATAGCTCTTGTCTTTTTCGATATGAGGTTCTGCCTCCGTTTGATTACCTCATTATTGCTGCAGCTCCATTGTTTAAGAACGGCAAGGTGCATGGTGTTCATTTTTACCCAATCGTTAACAAGATTGCCTTCATGTCGCCCCCTAATGACTAGAATGCGATCAATATAACCAAATCTGCAATAGAGGCAGGCCCTCAACCAATACTCAAAATCTTCTGCTATCATTAATTCTTCATTAAATAAACCCACTTTCTTAACACAACACCTCTTCATAACCACTGTTGGAGTAGGTATAATATTATCATATATCAAACAATCGATTATATTTGATACAAAACCAGACTTAATAAGCATTTTTCTATGGGCATATTTCTTTTCTATCTTTGGGACTTCGCTATGCTTATTTATTGGTACATTGGCCATACATCCAAAAACTATATCAACATCAGGATGATGCCGGAAGAGATCCAATTGGAGCTCAATTTTATCTGAAACCCAAGTGTCATCTGAATCCAAAAAAGCAATATATTCCCCGCTAGAGGAAAGGAGCCCTGTATTCCTGGCGGCAGCCGGCCCAGCGTTATTCTGTTTAATATACTTTATCCTATCCTGATATTTTCTTAGTAATACTTCTGTATTGTCAGTCGAACCATCATCTACAACAATTATCTCATCTACTTGTCTAGTCTGTTGAAGCACGCTTTCTAGTGCACTGACAATAAATGATTCTCTGTTGTAAGTAGGGATAATAGCAGATATTTTATTCATTCAATATATCATCATTAAATACATTCTTTGTTATTAATAAGTAACAGTTTTATTTTCCTTTCTAAAATAGAAACAACGGCTGAACAATTAAGTTTTAAAAGTTTCATAAAGTTGGTATTTGCAGGTGTTCCCCATAATTCTTCCATTATTTTAGAGAGATAGAGTAATTGTTTAACAGACATAATAGTATGTTCATGTTGGATTTGATTAAGAAACCAATCCCTGGCTATTTTCCAAAGTGAATGCTGGGACAAAGGTGACTTCGTATCTTCACAATTTTTTAGGAAATGTCTGAGCCAGAAAAGTAATTTTGAATAAGCTTCAATTTTTTTATTAACCAGGGTACTTTCATGAGATGTTGATATATTATATCCACTGTTCCTGAAATAGACCAATGAATCATCTATTGTTACAATTTTACTTAATACAGAAAGCTTTAAGAGCATCACAACATCTGATCCCCATGCTAGAGGAAGCTCAACGAAGCCACCCACCTGCATAAAGGCTTTCCTGGAGAAAATCAAATCAGGCATTGTGCAATTACGCAGACCACGCAACCAGAAATAAAGAAATTGTATCCCCTCCTCAATTCTTGGATGCGGATGGTTGATACGGACAACGTCTCCATATTTGTTAATTATTTTAGTATTAAAGCGGTATACGGCTGACGACGGCAAATTGTTATTTAGTTCCGCCAAAAAATTTTCAACGCAACGTGGGGCCATCATGTCGTCATCGGAGAATAACCAAACCCAGGGCTCGTCACTCAATGAAATGCATCTCTCCCAGTGCTTAGCAAGAGATGTCTTGCCCAAATTTTCATTGAATTTTATATAAGTTAATTGCAACCTCTTTCTGTAAGGATTGATTATTTCCTCGATGCTTTCAGGGCTATTATCATCTCCTATATACAAGGTGAACTCTTTGCAAGTCTGCGCTGCGATAGAACGAAGTGTAGCATCAAGGAATTTCGCTTTATAGGCTGGAATGATTATAGCTAAAAGTGATTTCATCTCAGGTGGGTCTATCTATACCCAAAATATAAATGTTACATGGTGGTGTTTACTCATTTACTTCATAGACTCGGATAACTACTCTTAAGATAGGTTTTAATTTCCCTATAACATCGGACTGCATGAGTGAGAACCCGATTTACCATTACCGTTGTTGCCTCAAAAAGAAAAATAAATCTGAGTTCGGATTTGCGAAATATAGCTCTATTTCTAATGACTATCTTAGACAAGAAGTTTGGCAAAATATTATCAATATTGTATGTCATTTCAAATTTTTGATGTGCAGCTTTGCATAAAGTGATGTATTCGGCTCTGCTCATGTTAATGACTTTTTCAATTAACGTATGTGCTGACACAATTATATTACTGCCCATCCCAGCTAATTTATCAATATTATCGTGAAAGAATCCAACGCAATTGCATTCATATTTATACGCGTCAACTACTATTGAAGGCACACCACAGTTTACTGCATCAAGCAACGTCGTCCCCATGCCAATAAATATATTAGCATCATCAAAATACTGTTTTAACCTGAAGTATTCAATTTTCCCCTGTAACTTTATTGCATTTTTTACGCTATCATTTTGTATTCTTATTTTCGATAATAGTTCTTCCGCTCCAAGGCCATTTCCAATAATTGAAAGTCTTGCATTAGGATATTTTTCCACAATTTTGGCAAACTCATCAATAAGCCCCAAAAGGTATCCCTTAAAAGGAAAGTCAAATCGGGAAATAGTTAGAATGGTAAACGTAGTTCTTATAGTCTTACCCCAAATTTTTGCTTCATCAAATGGCAACACCGAAAAGCCCAATCGCAATATGGACTGGTCATTCGTACCATATCCGAGTCTGTAGTGTTTGTTAACATAGTCCGCACACATCTTATCCATATAAATAATATTTCTATTATCATTAATTTTAGTTACGTTATGCTTACATAGACGATAATACAGTCTTCTTATAGCTGTAGATTTGCTGTATGTATCTCGACAAATGCCATAATATGGATGCAATGCATAAAAATAATTATCAACTATAATGTTTCCGAATTTATTTTTTACTTTTTCAATAATATAATAAAGCATTATATCGAACAGACATATAAATATGACTCTATTATAGTTCTTTAAGCTAGCTGGAACATTTATTAGCCTAATGTTGCTATAGGCTATAGATTTATCTAAAACAATTTCTTCTATTTGTAATCTATCTATAATTCTAGTTAGACTATACTCAACAATAGGTGCATCTTCGTGCATCCAATAAGCCGCGTAGCCATTTCTTCGCAAACACTCGAACATCCTTATTGCACATGAATCCAAACCACCCAATACCCCTGGTTCACTCTTTGGAACAAATAGCACGACTGCTGTATCTACTGAAATACCACTTGCCAGTTTTGCTCTCAGCAAAGTTTTCAAAATAATTGTCCGATTTTGAGTAGGATACGCGCGAAACGATCTAGTGTTATTACTCTCCCTTTACTATGGAAGGCAACTGCCTCCGATCTCTTTGGTACATTCCCTGACTGTGAAATCAGGATTGCGCTGTGTTGAGCCCTATCACCACTAAGTCGCATCCATTTCACACAAAGTGCGGTATGCCCAAAAAGGTTGTAAGCTTCGTCGAAAATGTGCAGGAAGCGGACCTTTTTCCGCCCAAAAGGGACAGAATCGCTTGTCGGCAACATAGCGGCGGCATCACATAACAAAGATTCTAACTCCACTGATGCTAATTTTCCAAAAAAGCCAATATTCGATGCCACCATGCTTTAAGTCCACACCAGTTAAGCCCAGAATCAATGCAGCCCTTGGAAAACTCCCCTTTTGCCTGATTAACGCATAAATTAAATATTTCGTGATTTATTTTTGCTATATCATCTAATATCATATAATAAGCACTTTTTTATATATAACTTGATAATTTATAGCGATATATAGTTCATATTAATTATCAAAGTAGATAGTCTTTAAATTAGCTACTTAGTAAGTTTTTGCTTAATTTGTGATAGAAATTTACGCCATTGATTAACCCCAATTGTAATTGTTAACATTCTTAAAAAATATATACTAATAATAATTGTAACAGTTATGCTTATTAACATATTAATAGGGAAGGATAAGAAATATCCAGATAAGAAGACTATGCTTATTACTGGAAGGATGACAGCATATAATTTCCTATTGGCTTTTGATAAGGAAAACCCGGATACTCTCTTTACGACAAAAAACATCAGTGTCCAGCATAATAAATAAAGACCGAAGAAAGCCATGCCGGCGCCAGGCAATCCGAAACACTGCAACAGAATAAATGCCAGACCCAGGTAAACGATGTTTGCTGCAAGTTCTGTCCAAAAGAAGATTTTGCCTTTTCCCTTTGCAAGCAGGATAAATCCCATTGGCCAGCTCCCGACACGGAGAAGTATCCCGAGGAGGTCCCAACGGAGGATATCCATTGCAGGAGTGAACTTGGCTGAATAGAAGACCTGGATAACGTATGGCGCGAAGGTAAGCGTGCCCAGAATCCCAGGGACAGCCAGCAGAAGGCTCACTTCGGTCTGCTCGTTAACCATCCTGTTGGACAGATTATTATCCTTTGAAACCTCTGTCAGGCGGGGATAAAAATCAGCCCCCATTGCGCTTAGTATAAAACCCACATATAGGCTTGCTATGGCGCTTGAGGCTTGGAAAAGCCCTGCTGCATCGAGCCCAAGTTGACGCACTACAAGCACCCTAATGAGGTACATGGTCCCCATCGTCATAAGGCCTGATGCCATAAATACCACGCCAAGGCGAAGAAGAGCCCTAGCCTCGGGAGCCATCTCCCGCCAGGGGATGCGGATCTTTTCAATTGTAATCTTGCGGGCATACCACCAAGAGGCAAGTAAACCCATAGCGGACACAGTGACCAGAAAAGGAGCAATGCCCCGTTCCCCAAAAAACCAGACAAAAGGAACGCTTGCAAGCAGCCCGAATAAAGCTCCGAAAATGCTCAAACGGGCAAGATCACCGATACGGCGCATGCCATTAACAAGCGCCCCCTGCCCGGCTGAGACCGCCCCAAGAAAAAGGCTTACTGCGAGCATACCGAGTGCGCCAGCGTGTTCAGTGTTACCAAAAGTTAGCCGGCAAATCGGCTCCCGCAAAAAGACCAGCGTAAGCATCCCCAGAACACCAAGAAACAAAGATGCCCTTCGAAGGGTTATAGCTGTTCTGGCTACCTTTACACTGTCGTTTGATCCAGAGGCTTCGGCAATCTGGCGTACTCCGCTTGCCCCAATCCCCATACCGGCAACCTGGGCTATTAGCCCTGTTATCGAGCCGTATATTCCTATAAGCCCTACCCCGGAAGGCCCAAGCAGCACAGCCATTATTTTGGCCTGGATCACCCTTATGAGGATTACTATTACTGATGATCCGCCGATTATTGAAGTGGATTTTATGATTTGTCCGTAAGATCCTTTCCCTCCCGCTGCCGCCGTCATTGAATTATTCGCATGTAGTTGTAAGAAGCCGCACAAACAATATCAGCGCGGTAAAAGGTTGAACATAGTCTGTGCTCTGTGTCTTTAATCCAAAGGGTATTTTCGCGCATCATCG
>CAZLRI010000158.1:0-5975 GCA_964561745.1 uncultured Pseudobdellovibrionaceae bacterium
TTCAGCCAGAGGCTGATCCGCCTTTGGCGGAGTGGGGAGGGTTAGGGAGGGGGAACCACCACCCCCATCTAGCTTCCCCCATCAAGGGGGAAGGATTAGCGGATAAGAGCATGCCTACTGCTCGTAACAATTTAATTATCGTTTGTGAGAAATGCGGGTTAAGGGAGGATTTTAAAAAATTAACCCCGGGACGCAAAACGCGAACCCGGGGCCTCTGGGGGAGTCTTTATATTCTATTTATTCTTTCTTTATTCTACTTGGTATTGTCCTTAAACCCAACAGAGCTACAAATCCGATCATGATAAATATCATGCTTGATGCATTACCTTCGCTGCTTTCAATCAAAGAACATGATTCACGACCGCTGTTTGCTCTACCAACATTATTGAGGTTAAAGTAACCGCCTGAGAACATTTCATTGTAATCTGAATTGCCATCATGATCTGAGTCAGCAATTCTTGGATCTGTTTCCAACCAACGACCTCTTTCATCAATATCACGTGTACCATTACAGTTTAGATCTTCGCCAACACCACCAACTGAGCCGTCTGGTAATCCATCAGTATCAGTATCTCTCTGCAAAGCATTGGTTTCAGAACCTTCAGCAAAATAACCATCATGATTTGCATCTTCAAGACCGTCAGGGATACAATCACCATCAGTATCAAAGTTTGTCGGTAAAGTTCCATACAGAACTTCAAAACCATCGCTCAAGTTATCATCATCACTATCTGCATCCTTTGGATCGGTTTCGCCGGCAGTTGGTTCATAAATACCATTCTTATTTTTATCTTCAACACCGTCCCATAATCCATCTCCATCAGTGTCAGGATTATCTGGATCAGTCCCCAACATCTGTTCCTGCCTATTTGGCAAACCATCAAGATCGTTATCCGCTCCGCCTGATCCACCACCGCCAATAGCACATTGCTCAGGTCTTGAGTACATATTATTCAACGGACAACCATCATCCTTATCATTCACACTATCACCATCTGAATCCTTCATACATGGATGTGAATTGTATTTTCCATCACTAAAGTACAGGATCACGCCTGAGTATTCAACACCATCATCAATACCATCAAAATCACTGTCCTTAATAGTTGGATCTGAGTACACATCTATGCCGCCACCTGAGAACACATCTGGATTATTTAGAAGTGCATCGATAAATGACTGTCCTATCAAAGAACCTTCATCAGCTTCAACTTCAGTTCCATCACTTAATCCATCTTCATCTGTATCCCATGCAAGCGGGTTAGTATCATGTGCCATTGCATTTGGGCAACCATTTGAACCCTGCCTTGAAGTTGACACGCTAAAACCAAGACTGCCGTCACGATCTTCTTCAAAATCAGTCAAACCATCATCATCTGTATCTTTGTCAGCAGGGTTTGTCTTGATAGTTCCACTTACCTCCTGATAATCAGTGAACTCGTCATCATCTGTATCCTGATCCAATGGATCTGATTCAGTTAATGCTATTCCATCAATCCCTTCTACAGTATCAGGAAATGAATTCAGATTCTTATCTTCTTCACCATCTCTTAGTTTATCATTATCTCTGTCTAAGAAGAGAGCTACTGCTTTGTTGTCTTCACCTGTGTTATAAACCTGTCTTGGATCACCGCAGCTATAAGAACTAAGCGGTTTTGTTGGATCAAACTTATCCTGATCTGTGGATGTTTCACGAGTAGAAGGACACACATCTTCGTTTGCTCCAGCAAGATATCCTTCATTCTTGCCATCATCATCTGTATCAGGGGTATCAGCCCTTAGTTTTGTCTGAGGATCAGCAATATCGCAAAGGCTTTTTGGAGATTCAACACAGTTTGGTATGCCATCTTCGTCAAGATCGCCAAAGCATATGCTTTGAATCTCATCTTTTGATCTATATATGACATTACCTGCTTCATCTTTTCTTGTTCTCCATGTGTTTTCATCTATCTTATCAGCTTGAACAAATGCCAGTATATGACCCTCTTGTGTTCTTTTAAGCTCGCTCGGATCTTCTCCATCCATATTCAGATATTCAAACTGTGTTCCGAATAAGAGCACGCTTGGGCTGCATGGCAGGAAAGGACAATTATTTGTTGTATCACTTACTGTCGGACAGTTATCAGCTGGTGTTCTGTGCATTGTACCAGCAGGAGAGCCTGGATTTGGAGCATCTGAAGCAGTACACCCACTCTGATTTGTGCCATCACACCATCCATCATCATCTGTATCTACATCTATAAAATTAGTTTCCAGATTAGAGTGATCCCATTTGCCATTAAAGTTAGATGGCGCAGCCAATGCTCTGTGCCTGCACATAAGCATCTCTTTTCTTATACTGGAAGTTGTAGGCAGATCAGCATCTACCTCCGGGTTTGTGCTGGATCCCCAATTAGACGAGACCGGAGGACGAATTACCATGGAATCTTCGTTATTGTCTGCATGAGTTGTGATCCACCAGTCATACGCCACCCCTTGGGCCCTTCTGGTTCCAAGACTACATGGAACAAATTCGCCATCAATTATAATTGGTCTGATTGAATTCATTCCTGCTCTGAATTGATACAAAATACCGCTCTTATCATCTGCAGCAGGATTGGTTACACTAACTAGAATCTTATCATAGTATAAATTTCTATCTTCCTGATAATCAAAACGTCCGTCATTATCAGAATCATCATCAAGTGCTTGTGCGATACCATCATTGTCCAGATCAGCAGTACTTCTATTAACACCTTCTAAAACTCCTGAACCACTACATGTAGCTGGAGTAGTGACATTATTGTGGTCATCTCTAGTATAACAACAAGGCGCTTGCTTGCCATTTTCATCCTTACACATAATTTCATTGTTCACACCATCAGAAATACCATCTCCATCTGTATCTGTCAGATCATAACAAGATTCACCTGGATCGCACACACAGTTCCGATTAATATCTTCATCATCATCATGAATTCCATCACCATCTGTATCATAGTTTCTCTTTACTGGTCTTTGATCCCCACCATGTTTAGCTAAATCACACTCTGACTGACTTGAAAAACCATACCAGTTAAGACCTTCTGAAACATTACCCCCACCACCTGCGCCGCCACCACCACCGCCATCACCACCGCCAGTATGATTACCGGAATTATCAACATCTGGGCAAAATCCGGCTGTTGCTGAATAACCAGTGTCAGAATCGTGGGATTGCATGGGGATAGCAGGAGTTGGTCGACCCAATTTTCCACCAGCACCTTCGGGAATTAGAGCTATTTGGTCACCTACACTGGTAGGAATATAGAAATTAAAATAACCTGCATCATCACCTTGATCATAAAGCCCTGATGTTCCATCTTGTCCAACAGCACCAACATAATTATAAAAACCATCTTTGGTATAAATCTGTATACGTTTTGTTGTATCATTATTTGTATAATCATCGCATATCGTGCTGTTTTCGTATGATACACTGCTGTTAATCACCCTACCTTCAACAAACCAATAACTACTGCTGCCATCAAAATCTGATTGAATTATGTTTTTGATAACAATCGCTATAGATGAATCATTTTTGATAAGCTTATCAACTGAATTTGCTTTTAAGACAACTTTATTAGAAACTTCTGCGGTAACCAAATCCACAAGCCCGCTTGTTTCGCCAGCTGATGTCGTAAACATATTTTCATCAGTTGGCACAAACTGAGTTAATACATCATCAACCAATATACCTGCTGCTTCTATAATTGAATCTGACAATGAACCATATACTGAGGTTTCTCTTCTAAACTCAACTGCATATCCATCCATTCCTTTGATTTCAGAATTTGATTTAAGAACACTATCTGTGCTGCCTTCAAAAAAAACCACACCGCTGCTCTCAGCTTCAGAGTTGTTAGTTATAATAGGATTCCTAGCAGTATCATTATTAAGAGAGGTAATCTTTACAGCATCTAATACATCATTGCTTTGTTTAACACAGATCCCATGCATACCCACAGGAAGGTTTGTTATTTTTATATTTTTTAAGGTTGCATCACTGCCATTAACAATGATTAAACATTCAGGAATGGTTTCAGGATGAAACTCAAAATCAAAATATATTGCATCAAATTCTACTTCAGCCTCTGTTGTCCCATCTGCGGTTTCACCTATAATAGAAAGTCCTGAACCTGTTGTAATCTCCATTGGACGCATTATATGGATTTTGCCACCACTTGGACGTAAGTGAATAATGTCCTGACAGGCTTTAGTACTGGCATCTCCCCTTCTGCCATTTGCATAACTCAAAGCAGTTGGAAGAGACAGCTTATCACCATTCATATCCCATAAGCTGTTTGTAACAATACATTCTGCCTCTGTCATCCCTGTATAAGGATAACGCGCCTGTGTTATAGAACAAGGCAGGATAATGGCAAAAAATGTAATTGCCATTAAGAATGTGTTTATAATGCGTTTTGTCTTCATTGGGCACCTCCCCAAAAGTTTCCCCCTACGTTTATTTTTTTCATGAATAATCATATCTATTTTATAAACTACGACCAACTCCCAAGTTAATTAACACTAAGAACCCGGCAAGAGGCGTGCCTATCCTATATTCAACACCTTCTGTTTGAGTTTGAATATCAGCATTAGAAACAACATCAATTTGTAATGCAAGACCTAGTATTGCATACCAAGGGCTATTTCCTCTTCTTAAGTAAAAATCAGCACCAACTCTAATTGCTAAACTAAAGTGCCTAAAGTCATCAGAGCTAATGGGACCTGTATCTCCATTAAATCTAAGATTTTCATCTGATGTGCTTGTTTGAACTCCAATTAGAGCTCCTGCGTATATGAACGCATCATAAGCTGCTCTATTAACTGTAAATCCAGCTTCTAAAAGAAGATCAAAATTCCAAATATTTGCATCATGTCTGTCAGGACCGCTTACATTCTCCTGCGAAGATGATGGAGAGAGTGCAACTCCAACTCCACCTCTTATACCAAAGTTTCTGGTAGGAAAAAAATAAGCAGCCATTAGATTTAGTTGAAAATAGCCACCGACCTCTGTTGGGCATGAAGCATAATCTTCAGAAGAAAGTTCAAGATCCGGTGATCTCAATGAATTTGCATGGCATTCAACGCCGGTTTCTGAGGCATCAGAGGTTGAAATTGCATTAGCAATGGGTCTAGCTAGATCAATATCCAACGATAATTCTGCGCCCCACCCACGAGGGACATCTCTAGTAGCTGCAGGGCGACGATTGGTTCTTGTACGAGATCCATCTTCTGCGTTGCGGCGAACTTCATCTGTATTTTCTTCAGCATTGTGAGTTAAAGATACTGTTCTGGCTGCGGATCTGCTTTCAGCAGAAGCTGAATCTTCTGCGCCTTCACTAGAATCCGTCTCCCAACAAGCATCAAGCCATGCCTGAACAGCTGTTTCAACGCAAGTTGCTCTTTGTGCTTGATTGCGTTCATTTGCACAATCTACTGTAACTCCCCATGCATTTGGTCTTTCAATAAGACGGTTATGAAATCTAGTAGGCCAGTCTGCAAATGGGGTGTGCCCCTGAGCAGCTCGCGCGAAATTGCTTCTTCCTGCTGTTGGTCCGCCTTCATTTACAGGATAAACACTGTTACGCACACCCATTAACTCATTAAACTCATTAGCACGATCTGTATTTCCGGACTCTTGGTTAGCACAAAATACATCTCTTGGTGTTAATGGGGCTGTTCTTTCTCCTATTGAAAACATATTTGCCTCCTATTGTTTCGTTGTGTGATGTCCTTCAAATACTTATCTCTCATTGTCCATCGCTTAACGAATCCTCCCCCTCCATACTTATTATCGGTAGGATTTAAAAAAAGTTGCGTGGTTTTTTTATTTTTTTTAAAAAAAGTGATTTTTATAGGAAAAACCCTCCTTTATCGACAAAATTACCCTCTTTGACAAAGAGCAAAAGCTCCCTCCTTTGTAAAGGAGGGTTGGGGAGGTTTTTTAAAAC
>CAZLRI010000159.1:0-5966 GCA_964561745.1 uncultured Pseudobdellovibrionaceae bacterium
TGAACCCCTTGACAACCTTTCTGTGTGAAACTACCTCCCATTGCTACAATCGGTCCTTTTGTTTTGCGGGGGCTATAGTGTTGAATTTTTTCGATGTACGACCACCGCATACCTCACAACGATCTATTTTGATGTATCATTTCTCCCAGCTCCTGCATGCCTTTTATAACCCTTGGAGAAGGGCGAAGCTGATTCATATCAAATAAAAACACCTTATTTTCTTTAATAGCAGACACAGTAACAAGCTTGCTCCAAAATGCCTTGCTGTTGCTAGAAACCTCATTATTCATGCTAAGATCTATAATAACATCTGGATCTTCTGCAATAACCCTTTCTATACTCCACCTTGGATATTTAACAGATGCAGAAGAAACAACATTTTGAGCTGATATATATGATAAAAGATCATCCAAATATGTATTTTTACCAACAACCACTAATGGTTTTCTGTCCAAAACTATAAGTATTCGTTTTTTATCAACTTTTTCCCATTTTACCTTTAATTCCCTAAGTTTTACATGCATAGAATCAACAATCTCCTGCCCTTGTTTTTCTCTGCCAATTGTCTGTGATATGCCTATTATTGAAGAAAATATCTCATTGAGCGTAGAGAATGAAAAAAGATATGTATTAATTCCAAGCTGTTTAAGGTTATCAATTGCCTTTTTTGAACTCTCCTCTTTTGAACCAATAACCATGTCAGGCTGTAACGCAATAATAGGCTCTAAAAAAGGTCTTGTATAATCAGCAACTTTGGGTAAAGCTTTTGCTTGATTCGGATAATCGCAATATTTTGTAACTCCAACCACTTCATCCCCTACCCCTAAATCAAAGATAATCTCTGTGATGTTTGGTTTTAACGACACAATTCTATGAGCAGCATATAATGTGTGGTTACAAAATAAAATGCTTAATATAATCGCAGTGTTTAAAAAAATTTTTATACGCATAGTGAAAAAACTTTTTATTTAAATTCAATCTTTGTGCTTAGATATAGTGAAAACCATTTTGATTACAGGTTATTGTAATAAAGAAAAAAAGTATTAATAACAATAAAATTACGAGCTGGGGCGGTTCTGCTGTGTATTCAACGACCACTTTTTTATTGCATCATGTTTCACTTTCATTTATATTTCGATTTATCTGATTTATAGAAGGATTTAGAACTTTGAAAATTTAACTTTCGCAGCGCTTGACACAATGTTATTAGAACATTATAAGCGCTTTAACTTTTTGTTCTATTTTAATTAATTTAATCAAATTAACCAAAAAAGATTTTGCGGAAATCAGGTCTGGAAAGGAGGTGCCCTCTCAAAAAGACCATCTGCAGGGAAAATCAAAACAAGCGAATTTAAATTCGCAAAAAAGTAAAAGGAGAGGAATAAACATGAAAAAATTAATAGTAGCATTATTAGCAGTTAGCTTATTGGCATTTGGCTCATTAGCCAGTGCACAAGAAAGCTATGTTGGCGGTGGTTTTGAAGCAGCAGGTCATGTAATGACTGGTGGTGGCTATCAGCACCATAATAACAGAGACAATACCTATTTCATCAATGAAGGTGACTATAGGTATGAAGTAGGTCCAATTGGTAAATACGTTGGAACTGAATCAGGAACAAGAACTGATCAGTTTAGTTTCTTTGTTGATGAAGTTGAATTGGATCTTATGAAGTCATTTGGCGAAAACATCCGTCTTCGCGCTGACTTAGACTTCGGTCGCGTAGCATCATCCGGTTATCAAACACAACCATTCGTACTGGAACAGGCTTATGCAACAGCCAATATCCCAGTTGGAAACGGCATTGAGTTCTTACTCGGAAGATTCAACACCCCAATCGGTTTTGAATCAGTTGATGTAATTGACAATTATACAATTTCACAATCGGCTATGTTGGGATTACGTCCCACAAATACAACTGGTGCAAAGATTTACTATGCATTCAGTGATTTAGTTGATCTGCATTTCTACATTGTCAATGAATTGACACAAGACACAGATGTAAAAGTCGGTGATGTACCTTCATTAGGTTTAAGACTTGGTTTTAACTGGGGAGATGAAGGAATGGAATCAACAGTTGGTATCAGCCCATTCTTTGGCCCAGAATCAAGATTCTCTAACAAGCACTTCACCTTTGGTGGAGATGTTGATGTAAACTGGTGGATCACAGAAGCATTCGCATTGGGACTCGAAGGTTTGTTCCGTCGCGATGATGCAGTTACAAATACAAAAAGCGTAACACCAGGCAGCGACACAGAATATATGGCTGGTTTACTGAACCTTCACTATGCATTCTCTGATGTATGGGATGGAACTCTGAAATTCTGCTTTGCAAAGCAATATGACACAAGTAACTTAGTAAATATTAATGCTGTCGCTGCTAATGGAGCATTCAGTCCATATAACCTAACTGGCGCTGAGCAAACAATGTATCAGATATCTCTTGCTGGTGGTTATGCAATAGCTGATGGTGCGAAATTGAAAATGGAAGGTCGTTTCGATATCGTTAACCTAAGAGGCGCAAGCAACACTGAGTATGATTACGGAGTTGCTATGGCGTTTGGTTACAGATTCTAGTTGAATCTAAATGTTGTAAATCAAAAACCCCGAGATTATTCTCGGGGTTTTTATTTTTAATGCTTTTGCTGCTTGCCTTTATTATTCATCAAAGTATAAATCAGTTGATGATTAATAGTTGAATATTTATTAAATGAATGGATCCTCAGGTCAAGAGACTGTGTCGCAATACCTTTTTGTTGTCATCCTCGCCCCCGACAAAAACACTCGAGGATAAACTCCAGCGGGGAACCAGAACATGTTGTTTTTACTGGATTCCTGCCTGCGCAGGAATGACAAAAAAGAGCAAAAAAGCAATTGCGACACAGTCTCTTGACCTGAGGATGACAGCTTACTTAAAGAGGTCTCTATGGCTATTCTTGCATTAAATGCAAAGATATGGATTACGCTTGGTCCAATATTATTAATAAATATTTTATTGCTCATATCATTATTTGCATACACTTTTACAAAAAAGGCTAGAACCCGAGATATTCCTGAATCTGCAACAAGACATTCATCTAAGTTTCTTGGACGTCATTTTAAAGAGTGGTGGGTTTTTATAACAGATCCCATAGCATTATTCTTTGTAAAAATCGGTCTAAAACCAAGTATACTTACGTTAATTGGATTTCTCTTTAGCGTTGTTGCAACAATCTTTTTTGCAAAAGGTTTGTTTGGATATGCTGGCTGGGCAATGATCTTTGGGGCAACATTTGATATCTTTGATGGTAGAGTTGCGCGCCTTACAAACAGTGTTTCGCGCTCAGGTGGTTTTTTTGACTCAGTAATGGATAGGTTTGGTGAAGGAATATGTTTTCTTGGGCTAGCTTTTTACTTTAGAAACAGCTGGATTTTATTCTTCATTATAGCAGGCTTAGTTGGTTCCATGCTTGTTTCATATACACGGGCACGTGGAGAAGCTGTAAATGTGGTTTGTAAAAGTGGCTCCATGCAAAGACCTGAAAGAATTGTGTATCTTGGAGTTGCGTCTGTGCTTGAACCAGTTACATCAATCATTCTTATGCAATGGTTTCCGTCTCCTTTACCAATCTTAGTAATTGGAGCAATTATAATCATTGGTATTATGACAAATGTAACTGCAATCCATCGTATGATATTTATTATGAACGCACTTGATACAATGGATAAAAGTGAAAAAGAAACAATCCCGCAAATACTTACTAAACTCTCGACAAGAGAAGGTAGAAAAGAGCTTTTAACTAAGGCAAAATACGGATATGACCGCAGCAAAGCTTCATATGACCATGTAATTTTATTTCTCATTAATGGCATCAATGCTTCTTTTCTAAAAGATTTATTCAAAAAAGGGGAGCTTCCAAATATACAAAGATATTTATTGGATTCTGGTTGTATGATGGAGCTAACAGGTGCATTTCCTTCTACAACAGGTCCGGCGCTTACACCCTTCATAACAGGGTGTTTCCCCGGCACATGCAATCTACCTGGTGCCAGATGGTTTGATAGAGAGGTTCCTCCATCCAAAGTACTTACAATGAACAGATTCAGGGATTATATAGGCTGGGGCGCTTATATAATGGACCATGATCTTTCAGGTTCTGTTAATACCATATTTGAATATTCTAAAAGCGCAGTAAATATATTTGGCATGTTAAATAGAGGTTGTGGAATTATAAGAGACCCTGCTTTTTTCAGGCTTCATTCATTGTACCACAATAAAAAAACGTTTGATGCTAAAGAGTTGGAAAATGCTGCTTTTGAATGGTTGGAAGATGCAATAAGAAAAAAATCGGATTTTATATTTTATACATTTCCGTCTCTTAATATTCATAATGCAAATGAAGAAAAAATAGATGCGCTCAGGCGTTTTGATGAAACAATTGCGTCAACCGTCTCTATTTTAAAACAACGCGGCATATTTGATAAAACAGTTCTGTTTATAGCAAGCGATCATTCAAAAGATATTGCTTATAATCAATTCGATCTAGTGGAATTTTTGGAAACAAAATTACCAACATTAAAATACCCTGAGATGCTTAAGGACTGGAATAATAAAAAAGCTATTCCTTTACTCTCAGGCTCTTCCGCAGCCCATCTATATTTAAAGCAACATGATGACTGGTCTTCTACATATCAATTTGAGCGTCTTGAAAAAACCGGACTTGTTTCGTCATTATTGGATCAAAAGGCAATCGACTTGGTGGCTGGAAAAAGTGAGGATGAGGGGATAATAGTTGTTAGCCAAAAGGGACGAGCTAGAATTCTTGAAACAACACACGGTCATATTAGTTATAATATTGTTGATTCTGATCCATTTGGCTTCAACAATGTTCCATCTATGCTTAGCTTCAAAGATGCTGTTGAATTATCGATCGGTTCGCAATATCCAGACTGTATTGTGCAAATACTACAGCAATTCAGATCGCTAAGAAGCGGGGATATAATCATAAGCGCATCAAAAGGATATTCACTTGCAAAAACAGATCAAACAACCCTGTTGGATGGATCACTTCTGAGGGAAAACATGCTGGTGCCCTTTATATCAAACATAGCAATACCCGGAGATATACGAAGAACTGTTGATATATTTTCAACCATTCTCAATATATTAGGCATTTCAGCTACTCATCGTATTGATGGATTACAATTAAATCGCTTTCTAAATTACAGGGGCAAAAAGGAGAGCTTATAATGCAGAAAGACAATCAAGCACAGGGCAATCAAGCCTTAGAAGAGGCTACTGATATATTTATACAAGGGGCTGGTAAAATTTCATCAGCCTTGTTGGGAATGATCAATAAAGCTGGTGGGCAGATCTATGCGTTGCTCTTTCTAAGCGATGAACCTTTATCGCTTGATCAAATCTCTGATTTATTAAAAATAAGCAAAAGCAATGTTTCAATTAATATTAGGCTGCTCGAAGATTATAGGCTTGTAAGAAAAGTCTGGGTTAAAGGTTCGCGAAAGGATTATTATTCAGCAGAGCGTGTTTATCCAAAAAAAGTGCTTAGAGATTTTCTAGAAAAGATCCACAACACATTAAGTGAGGCTATTACAACTATAGAACAAACTAAGGCAAAAGCAACTCAAGCTAAACTTTGCCTTAAAGGAGAGCAAAAAGAAAAAAGCGAGTTTATTCTTTCACAATTAGAACTTATTGGATTATTTTATTATGCTGCAAACCGATTTTTTGATGATTTTTTTACTGGGAAGCCAGTAAATCTGGATTTGGTTCGCCATGTAATTCTTAATCCTGAAGAATTATATCCAAATAATAATCAATGATTATAGCCCTAACAAAACAAAATGACCGGTTCTGCACATGAGTGAAAAGAGAGATTTGCTTTTGTTTTGCGGGGCTTTAGTTAAAGGAAGCGTAACTTCTCAATAAGTTGAGGCAAATTTTGGCATTCACGATATTAATTCCCCT
>CAZLRI010000160.1:0-5964 GCA_964561745.1 uncultured Pseudobdellovibrionaceae bacterium
ACGGATGCAAAGCATGGCTATAGCTGAGCTTGCAGCAGGTATTAGAGGTTTTGTCAGCCACAGAATTGGGCCTGGTAACGAGCTTGCTTTAAGATATATGGTGGGCACTCCAATTTCTACAGATGTTTATTATATACATAGCTTGGGAGCTATATTGAGTTTAGCTCTTTATATTTTTAATTAAAATGTAACAGGAGATTTATATGGGTGGTTTAATAGCTAGAATAGGTATCGCTCTTGCAGTGGTAGGTATAGCAGCGCTTGAGACATCTTGTGTTGGTGTAAATGTATTTGGAACAAAACAAAAAGATGGCGATATTCCAGACACAGATATAAGTGGAGACGCAGATATAGATGTTGATGTAGACGGAGATAGCGATGTAGACGGAGATAGCGATGTAGACAGAGATAGCGATGTAGACGGAGATAGTGATGTTGATGGAGATAGTGATGTTGATGTTGATGGAGACAGTGATGTTGACGGAGATGCTGATGGAGATGCTGATGTTGATGTTGGCGGAGACGGCGATGTTGATGGAGATGCTGATGTTGAAACAGACGCTGATATTAGTGAAGATGCTGATATAGGTGGAGATGCTGATGTTGATTCAGGAGATATCTTTATCAGCGATGATTATATGCCAACTGATCTTTTCCCTGCTTATGGCACAGCACTTGTTGAAACAGATAGGTTTCTTTCATGGAATCCGGTTGTTGAGCCGGGCGTTAGATTTTTTGAGATATGCTATACTTCAGAATCTCTTGGCGCTGAAGAGGAATGCCCAGAAGGTTCTCTGTTTGATACAGATAGCGATCTGGTTAATTTCTTTATTATGCCAAGCGATATAACACATCTTTATGGAGGCGTTGATGTGTATTGGAATGTGAGAAGCGTTACTGATGAAGGATTTTCAAGATGGAGCGATTCTCAACTTATTAGTTTTGATCCATCATTAAGATTTGGAATGGATTTTAATGGTAATGTAGACGATGTAAGTTTTGGTGGTCGTGACGGTTCATATGAAGGGACGGATTTAAGTTCGTTCTATATTAATAGTGGAGATTCATGTGTTGGTCCATTTAGTACTATTGGTGTAACAGATATTATGGGTGAAGCTGCTTGTTTTCATGGAAATGAGCTTATAAGAGTTTTGGATGATGTGGCGCTGGATCTTTCGGAATTTTCAATTGAAATGAGATTTATACCAAGAATGGCAACGCGTGGTGCTCCTATTGTTGATAATATAAATAATCTTGGCATGTCACCTGGTTATTGCATTGTTATATCAAGATTTGGAAATTCTTTGCAATTCATGTTTAATGGCGGATGGTATTTAATTACACCTGTGATTCCTGATGTATGGACTCACTTTACTTTAATTCATGAAATAGGAGCCCAGAGATTGTATTTTGATGATCATGTGGATCCTGATAATGAAGCTCTCAGCGCACCGGACGGTACTGTTCCAAATGGTATGGATTTAATAATAGGTGGAAATCAGGATTGGTCAGAACCTAGGGGAGGATATTTTACAGATGGTTTTAGTCATAATGTAACAGATTATGTCTATCTATATGACGGAGCTGTTTCATATGATAATAGGCTTAATAATTATTGTCGCGAACGGGCAATAGTTGCGCCTTTGGTATTGCCGGATGCGTGTTTGCCATAGGTGTTTTTTTGATTTAATAATCGATAGGCGTTGGTTAACTAATAACTAACGCCTATTTTTTTATAATTTGACGAGACAATTTTTGTGCCTGTTTAGCATATCATATTAAAACAATATTTGCAGACCTGTTGATGACAGGTTATATTGATGCTGTCAAAAAGCTGTTTTCTTGGGGGGATCATGAAAACGCAAAAAATAAAAAAGAATCTGGATGTTCTTAAACAACTTGTTGCTGAACTTAAAGTTATTGGAACAGCAGCTTCTCTTCTTGCTTGGGATCAGGAAGTTTATATGCCGGTTAAGGGGATTAAAGTTCGTGGCAAGCAGTTGGCATATCTTTCATCATTATCTCATGTAAAATTGATTTCCAAGCAAGTTGGAAATGCGATTAAGGAGCTTAAAGAATGCAAAGACGATTTGGATCTAAAAGAGCGGGCATTACTACGAACCCTGTCACATGATTATTTCAAGTCAATAAAGGTTCCAAAAGAACTTGTATCAGAGCTTACAGAAACTACAACATTGGCACAACGGGCATGGGAAAATGCTAAGAACAAATCAGATTTTAAGATCTTTTCTCCATATCTCTCTAAAATAGTAAAATTAAAACAAAGGACCTGTGAGCTCATTGGATTTAAGGATTCCCCATATGATGTTCTTCTGGATGATTATGAGCCAGATATAACAGAAAAGATCTTGGATCCGTTATTTTCAAACTTAAGGGATGAGACTGTAAAATTATTAAAAAAGATAGAATCATCTAAAATAAAGGTTACTGAGCATCTTAATCTAAAGCTAGCTATTGATGATCAGAAAAGATTAGGTCAAACAATCTTAAGTTATCTTGGTTATGAATTAGATGCTGGGCGTCTGGATGAGGCAGTACATCCATTTACTATTGGCATGGGTTCTGGTGATGTGAGGATTACAACCCATTATTATGAAGCAGATTTTACAAAAGCATTGTATTCAACAATTCATGAATGTGGTCATGCTTTATATGAACAAGGGTTTGATAAGGTTCTGGAATTAAGTGGTTTGGATGAAGCTGTGTCTCTTGGCATTCATGAATCTCAATCAAGGACATGGGAAAATATAATAGGAAGAAGCCCGGAGTTTATAAAATTTTTGTTGCTGCAATTAAGAAAAATGAATACAAGTGCGTTAAAAGGGAATAACCCGGAAAATGTTGTTCAGGCGATAAACAAGGTGAAACCAAGTTTGATAAGGATATATGCAGATGAAATAACATATAATCTTCACATTATTTTAAGATATGAGATAGAGAAAGATCTGATAAAAGGTAAGGTTAAAGTGCATGATTTGCCTGAGCTCTGGAATAGTAAGATGAAAAAATATCTGGGGATTATGCCTAAAAAAGATTCAGAAGGGGTGCTTCAGGATGTGCATTGGTCGCATGGATCATTTGGTTATTTTCCAACATATTCATTGGGAAATATCTATGCATCCCAGTTTTTTGCAGCATTGAGAAAACATGTAAGTAATGTTGATCAGAAAATTACAAAAGGGGATTTTAAACCTATTTTGCAATGGATGCGGGACAAAATACATAAGTATGGAGCAATATACACACCTTCGGAACTATGTAAAAGAGCTACAGGCAGCGAATTAAACATTAAAGATTATATCGAATATCTAACAAATAAATACAGCAGGATTTATAAGGTTTGATATGTTTTAACTCAAAAATATTAACTACAGGTTGAAATCCTATAGCATAAAAAACGCTTTCAAGTTTTGAAAGCGTTTTTCTTGAGTTTAGTTATTGAAATGAATTATTTTTTTCTTATTGAAGCCAGCCCGTTCATATAGGGTTTTAGTGCTTCAGGTATTTTAATGCTGCCATTTTCCTGCTGATAGTTTTCCAAAATGGCGATTAAAGCGCGGCTGATTGCTATGGCTGTACCATTTAGCATGTGCACAAACTCATTTTTTTTCTCGTTCTCTTTGCGAAAGCGGATCTTTAATCTTCTTGCCTGATAGTCTGTGCAGTTTGATGTAGAAGTAACCTCTCCCCAATCCCCTTTTTCGCCACGACCCGGCATCCAAGCCTCAAGATCATATTTTCTGTAAGCAGGACCGCCAAGATCCCCTGTGCAAATATCAACTACCCTAAATGGAATTCCAAGGCCTTTAAATAATTCCTCTTCATAAGAAACAAATTTTTCATGCATGTCTTCAGAATCCTGTGGCAATGTGAATGCAAACATCTCTATTTTTGTAAACTGATGAACGCGGTAGAGGCCTTTTGATTCTTTGCCAGCAGCGCCAGCTTCGGTCCTAAAACAATGGGAAACACCTACAAACTTTAATGGCAACTCTGATTCTGAAAGAATTTTATCTGCCAGCATCCCACCAAGTGTAATCTCAGCAGTTGCTATCATGCATAAGTCAGTATTTTCCACTGAATATATCTGCGTCTCAGCGCCTCTTGGATTAAAGCCAATGCCATCAAGTATATTAGCTTTCGCAAGATCAGGAGTTATAATAGGAGTGAAACCTTTTTTAATAAGTGTGTTAAGGGCATACTGGATTAAAGCAAATTCAAGAAGCACAGCTTCATTTTTTAGAAAGTAAAACTTTTGTCCACTTACTGATGCAGCTGTTTCAAAATCGATCAGATCCAGATCCTTGCCGAGAGTTACGTGATCCTTTGGAGTAAAATTAAATTTAGTTGGTTCCCCAAAACGTCTGATCTCTTTGTTTCCATCCTCAGTAGCTGCAATAGGCGCTTTAGGGTGCGTCATGTTGGGGATTTGGCGAAGCAATGATTCTACATCAGCACTTATTTGAGTTAATAAAGAATTTTTATCGTTTTCTTTTGTTTTTAATTCCCGTCCTTTTTCGATTAAAGTTTTGCGTTCATTTTCAGGTAGCTTCCCTTTCATTGCAGATGCGTTTTCATTCTGCTGCCTGCGCAGGTCTTCTACTTCACCGATAAGAACGCGCCTTTTTTCATCCATCTTTATTAAGGCATCCAAGTCGATTCGTATATTGCGATTTTTGCAGTTTTCTTTAACTTGCTCTAGATTTGATAAAATAAATTTTAAGTCTAACATATATAATCCTGATATAATCCTGAAATAAATAATCAGCTATTTCTTTAACTCAGATTCAATTATGGTTACAAACTCCTGTTTAGGTTGCGCACCAGATATCATTATGCCGTTAATAAAATAAGCTGGGGTGCCAGATACACCGGCTTCCATTCCTGCTTTAAGATGATTCATGACCGTTTGTTCAAATTTTCCACTATCAAGACATTTGTCAAATTTCTTTGAATTTAAGCTCAGATCTGTTGCATATTTTTTTAGATCAGTCATTGCCAAAGCCCTTTGATTTGCAAATAATTTCTTGTTGTATTCAAAATATTTATCCTGTTCTCCTGCGCACAAAGCTGCTTCATGTGCTTTTTCTGACTGCTTGTGAAATGATAATGGGAAATCCATAAATACATAACGGATTTTGTCTTTGTATTCATCAACCAGCTCCCAGATGGTTGATCTAACCCTGCCACAAAATGG
This sequence comes from uncultured Pseudobdellovibrionaceae bacterium, assembly GCA_964561745.1. Classification (GTDB taxonomy): domain Bacteria; phylum UBA10199; class UBA10199; order 2-02-FULL-44-16; family DYJF01; genus CAZLRI01. The sequence goes on from CAZLRI010000160.1 coordinate 5,219, forward strand.
ACACTGGTAATCTGAAAACTCCACAATTGTTACTGGAGCGTCTTTTGGTCCAACTGATGGTGCATCTTTGCTGATATTCACTGCTGTTCTTGGCGCTGAAAGCAGGACCTCTACTTTTGCGTCTTTTCTAAGATTGGCAAGCAGCTTTTCCTTTTCAACATTTTGCTGATTGTTTTTTAAGTAAGCTATTATTTGTTCCTTTGCTTTATCAAAGGGAATCGCATTATCACCTTTTTTCGAATCATATATAGAGCGTATGGTTTCTTCAGAAGGTTCCTGTATTTTGCTTGTAATATTTTCTTTAATATAATCTTCAGAGGTTTTTCCCTCTTTTTTTGCTGCTTCTTCAATTAGTTTTGTTTCTATAAGGCTGTCTAGTCCGCGTTTTCTGATCTGATATATCTGGGTATCGAATTGCTGCAATTGGCTTTTTATTGAACTGTCCACGTCAGATAAGAGAATGGGAGTGCCATTAAAATTTGCTACAACGCTAGATTCTGATGTTGCATCAGAAGATTTTGTTGGGCACAGACCTTTTGAACAGCCACTGATTAAACATACTAGCATAAACATGTTGAAAAACAAAGATTTTTTCATAAATTCTCCCTTGTTGTTTTTTTATCATCTATGAGGCTATCTACCTAACATCAGCTAGTTTATGATGCAATAAAAATAGATTGCGTTTTTTCTATTTTGATACGATTTATCTTGACGTTGTTTTTTTGATAAAGCGAGATTTATATTTC
>CAZLRI010000161.1:0-5863 GCA_964561745.1 uncultured Pseudobdellovibrionaceae bacterium
TAAAAAAACACGCAACTTTTTTTGAATAATGACGATAATATAAGTGAGAGCAGTTTATAAAAAAAAACGGGAGGATAGAATGAAAACACGTCTTATAGTTTTAGTAATATCTTTGATATTCATTTCAGCATGTTCAGCATTTAAGAGTGAAGGCGATAAAGCTTATGATGGGTTTAGCCCTGATATAACACCTCCTGTTCTTGGCGGAGCTAATACACAGCTTGAAGGAATATATGTTGGAACAAAAGTTTTGGATAAAAATGATTGTGAAAAATTAGATGTTGAAACAGGAACATCAGAGGATTTAAAAATAGATGTTTTGCAGAATGACACTTTGGTTAGCATTGCTTTTGACAATGATGTTGAATTAAGTGGCACGCTTAGTGAATCTAACGAAGCAGCTTTTGTTAAAAGAGATATTTTATTCAGCGAAATATATTATCTAGCTTTTTCCGATGATGGTGCAATTAGCGGTACATGCGAATATGCAGAGAGTGGTGCTTTTGAAGATCAGATTGGAGAACCTTGCGCAATATATTCTATAGAGTTGGCAAAATAAGGTTGATAAAATTATTAAATCAAAACCCGGTCTAAGACAGATCGGGTTTTTTTATATTTAAAAATGAAACAAGTGTTTGACCGTATTTTCGGTAATCTGACAGAACAAGACCTGTATCGTCTTCAATAGGTTCTTTGGGATGGTGCTCAACGACTATTATAGAATCTTTTTTTAAGATGCCGCTCTCTGAAAGTAATCTCAGTGTTATGTTAACCAGATTTTTTAGATAAGGGGGATCTACAAATACTAAGTCAAATTTCCCCTCTTTTTTTGAAAGTTTTTTTATTGCCAGATTCATGGGTAATGCAATGATACTAGCATCTCCGGCAAATCCGCAAATGGAAAGATTTTTCTCAATTGCTTTGATAGCAATAGGCATGTTTTCTATGAATGTCGCATGATGTGCCCCTCTGGATATAGCCTCAATGCCCACAGATCCTGTGCCAGCAAAGATATCAAGAACATCCAGACCATTTACATCAAATAGTATATTAAAGATGGATTCTTTAACCTTATCTAAGGCTGGTCGTATTTTGTTTGAAGAAGGCGCAAATAGTCTTCTTCCTTTTGCTCTTCCGGTAATAACTCTCATAAATATTTAAAGATCAGTTTAGTCCACTAGTGTTCTGACAATTTAATTGTCATCTATTTTAATCAATGAAAATTAAATTGATCAAGCACTTGTGCGCGCCTTTTTTGAAATATTAAAGACGCCTAGTGTTTTTTTGCTATGGTCTAATCTTACTGAGAGACCATCCCAGCTATAAGGGCAAAAGTAAAAACAGCCAACAGTATTAGTGCTGTTAATGCTGTAACTATTATGCCAAAAGTAAAACCCACCTTTGTAATTGTTTCTCCAGCTTTTGATGATGTTCCATTTTTTATTTCTTTTAATTCTTTTGCCCCCAATATAATTGCAGGAATTCCGGTAAGGATTCCAAAGCACGTAAATGCAAGGATGCCCAATATAAAGGTAAGGGTAGCACGACTGCTAGCAGTTTCCTTGGGAGGTGTATTGATACAATCTTGGACAGGAATAGCTTTTGGAATATTATTTTCATATTGCATAATATAATCCTTTTTTATTTTCATAAAATGACACCTTGGATTTAAAATGTCCATGAAAAATAATAACAATTGTTTCCTGTTGCATCATACTTGAAAAAGCTGTTATAGAATTGTTTCATTAACAGGAGGTATTTAAATGAAAAAAATTATAATAATTGCAGTGATGTTAAGCTTTGTATCAGCTTTGAGTTTTGCTGCTAAATCAACTTATGTTGTGACAGATCATAGGTTGAATTATGTTAAGATTAAGGAGGTAAAGGAATCAGTTGCTGAATCAAGAAATATGAACCATCCGGCTGAGATAAGCGAAGCACAGATGCGTGGAATTTTAAGCTCTATAAAACTTTCAAGACGAAATTTGATAGGTAAAGGCGAAGAAAAAGATCTTTTGGTTTTTAACGAGCCTTCGGTTAATTTTTTAGCGCCAGCTTTGGTAAAGGCTTTTCGCGATGCTACTCCAAAAGATGAAGTTGTGTTTTCTTATTTAGTCAAGGATCCTATTTTTATATTAAGAAATGACAGAATTAACATCGCTGATCTTTGGGTGAGTAATAATGAACTTCATATTAAGTTTCAGAAACTATATGCAAAAGTCACAGGAGATATAGATAAAAAAGGTAATTTTGGAAGAGCAGTGGCAAATGCACAGGGGCTGAGGCTTGATTTTGAATTAGGGGCAGGTCAGAAGATGGGCATTGATGATCCAGAGGAGCTTGTTGTTGATTTAAATCATAATTTTTCAGAACAGGAAGAATTGGTTGCAGTAACAACTACAAACAAATCCGGGGCTTCTGGGAAAAAAACAGCAGCTGATAAGTCTGAAAACACAGTTATTGTTCCTGCAGACAACAGCACTGCAGATGAAAATCCGTCAGTTGAACAGAGGCTTATAAAGTTGGAACAATTGAAAAAAGACAAATTGATTACAAGTAAAGAATATAATGAAAAGAGAAAAGAGATATTAAAGGATCTGTAACCATTAGTGGAAAATCCGGTGTTTTAATGATCAACATTTACGCTCTTATCCAGCCACTTTGTTTTTGGATTAAAAAGAGTGTTTTCAATATCTTTGTTGAATTCAACGTCCAGATACCCAATAGAAAAATAGCTATTTTTTGATGGAAAGTCTGCTTCAATAGACTGAGGCAGACTTATATTGTTATAGGTTGTCCAGTCAGAGTATGTAACTGTATATTGTGTGTTATTTGCATCAGAGTTGTCATCATTATATCTAATGATTTTTACAATATGGTCTGCTGATTTATCCGTATAAATATGGATTGGTTTGTCTTTAATTTTATAGTGACCTTCCTTTTTGTCTATCTCAATAAGGTTGTTGTTAAGATAAGGAGGAAGACCGGATAGTATTGATATAAGTTCATCAATATTCCAGTCAAAGTTAAATACTTTTTTCAAATTTTTCTTTTTGGTTTTGCCAGTATACAATTTCTTTTTAAGAGGAAACCACAGCCAGAGCTCTTTTTCCGTGCATCCAATTGATGCCCAAACATCTGCCAGCGAATCAATTGCGTCTATTCGAATATTATTTGGTCTCTGAATGATCAAAGCAATATCGGTTTTTCTTGTTTCATTGTTTTCTACCATTTCAACAAAAGCAAATCCTTTAAGAGTCTTAATCACATCGCTGCGCTTTTTTAAGGCAGACTGCAGTTTTATCGCAGAGCGAGATTGTGGAATGTCTATTGTGGTGTTTACATGTTCTTTTTGGCAGGAGGATATTATAAAAAGAAGCACGATGATGCTGGGAATAATTTTTTTAAAAGAGATAATGTTTTTTGTCATGTTTATAAAATTTACTTGTTGTTTTTGAGTTTTTCAACTTTTAATTGTATGCGTGAAATATCAGCTTCTGTTGTATTAATATCTTTGTTTTGGAAAGAATCTATGGCTTTTTGATAATACTCCAATGCCTTATCCTGCTGATTAATTTTAAAATACACATCTCCGATATGTTCTAATATTGTAGGTTCGTTGGGGCTTAGCAGGTTAGCTTTGAATAAATATTTTAACGCCTCTTCATTATTTCCTTCTTTAAAGAAGACCCATCCAAGGCTGTCTGTTATATATCCATCGTTTGGTCGAAGTTGTGATGCTTGCTGTATCATTTGTTTCGCTTTTTCAAAATCTTTATTTTTTTCCAAGAGGCTATACCCAACATAGTTTAATGCAGATGGATTGCTTGGATTAATTTCCAGAACAGCTTGCATTGCACTAAATGCGTTTTCTCTGTCTTTTGTTTTTTCATATAAAATACCAAGCAGAAAAACTATATTTTCATTTTTACGCAGTACTCTTTTACCTTTTTTCAATATTTCAATTGCTTCGATGTTTTTGTTCTGTTCTTCAAGTAAGGCAGCTGCCAGTTCGTAAAACTCAGGAATATTATTATTTTTAGAGATTGCATTGCGAAGAGCTTCAACAGCTTTGTCGCTTTGTTCCAGCATTCGGTATAAAGAAGCAATGTGCAGTTGGGATTCTTTGTAAAAAGATGAATTAGCTGGAATGTGAGAATACTCATTGATAGCTTCAGTGTATTTTTTCAAGGATTCATACAAAAGACCGAGGTAATAATATATTTTGTCTGCGTCTTTATTTTTTTTGATTATAGTTTGAAATTTTTCAATAGCATTATCATAATTCTTTTGTTCATAATAAATCAGGGCAATTCTTAGTTTAAGTGCGATATTCTCTGGATCGTAGCGTTCTATTTCCAGTAAAATTGGAAGAGCTTTTTCATATTTTTTCTGCTCAACATAGAATTGAGCAATAGTATCTTTAACAACTAGGTTGTCAGGTTCAATTTCAAGGGCTTTATTATACCATTGAAGTGCTAATTTATAATCCTTTAGTTTAATTGCATACAAAGAACCTAGATATAAATAAGCAGGAATGGAATCAGGATCTTTGCGAATTAGTTTTTGAATTGTTTCAATCCCTCTTTTGGTTTGACCCATTGCAACATATGATCTTGCAAGCATTATGTAGACAGATTCATCTGTATCTGGTGATTGTATAATGTTTTCGAACATCTTTGTTGCTTCTGGCAGCAGACCAGCAGTTAAGTAGAGTTTGCCAAGCAGAAGTTTGGCATCAGTCAGATTATTATCAAGCTCGACAGCTTTTTTACAGGCTTCAATTGCTTTGTTGATCTCAGTTGTTTCTATATAGTTCTGGGCTAAGATATAATATAAAAAAGCAAAATCCGGATATTTTTCGAGAATTTTATTTATTTCAGGAATAGATTTTCTGGATTTCTTCAATAATGTATAATAATCAATCCAGACAAATTGATAATATGGGTTATCCTTTTTATAGTTAGCTGATGGTTGAGGTACAATAGAAGGTTTTTTAGGTCCGCAGCATGTCATAAGCAAAGCAGCACAGATTAATAAGAGTATGTTTTTTTTAAAGTAACTCACAGTTTTACCTCACCTTTTTAGGAGTTTTTTGTCATATTGTTTATAATAGTCTATCTTATCAGAATCAAATGTTTTTTTGTTTAATTTCCCTTGACAGTTAGGGTGCCATTCTATACCAAGAACAAACACTTATTGCGGGGTAGAGCAGCCTGTCCCGGCAGCACATGATTTTTTGCCATTAAGCAAAAAATCATAGGTGAAGCCGAGGATCCTCGGTTTGGTAGATGTTTTTTTGCGAAAACAAAAAAACAAGCCAAACCGGGAGTAGCTTGTCAGATGCCTAAAAATGTAAGGCAGTTTAAAAATATTATTTATTGCGGGGTAGAGCAGCCTGGTAGCTCGTCAGGCTCATAACCTGAAGGTCCCTGGTTCAAATCCAGGCCCCGCTACCAAACAAAATAGTCGCCAAAGGCGGCTATTTTTTTGTAAGGGGTCGGATGATTTGAACCAGCCTTCTGACCAACCTTATTTATAGTTCTCCGGAGGAGAACAATAAAAAGATGAAATCCCTTGAAAGAGCAAAGCGAACGAAATACGTTGTTCGTGAATCGTTATGGTAGCCGCAGGTTTTTCCGCCGAAGGACGCCTGCCCGTCTCTGGAGGGGATCAGCCTTTGGTTGAAGCCTGCGTAAATACAAAACCCCCTCCATCTCCCTTTTCAAAGGGGGAAGTCATCAGAATCTTGTCAGATGGAGCAAAATACTATTAATAATATCAACTACTTAACTTTCAAATTCTTAGATTTCATTTTTCACGCAACATTTTCAAAAAATTGCCGATAATAAGAATAGATGGG
>CAZLRI010000162.1:0-5850 GCA_964561745.1 uncultured Pseudobdellovibrionaceae bacterium
ATAAAGAGATATCTCGGAGCTTAGGAGAGTGGTGTGAAATCCATGAGCCTGATTCATATGTTGAGCTGGCGAGATATTTTAAATCTTCAGAAATTATTGATAAGGCGAAAAAATATATATTAGATGCAGCAAAAAAATTGGAGAAGGCATATAACTGTTCAGAGGCAATACGCTATTATGAGATGGCTAAAGATTACTGCAATAATAATAATGAAGAGCTAACCCAATTAACTAGATCAATTGCTAAACTTAATGTTGTTATGGGAAGATATACAGAAGCTGCAAAGGAATGGGAAAGGCTTGATTCAGATTCGAAAACTATTTTGGAAGATTATCTTGGTTTGGGATCTGCATATGCCAAGATGCATAACTTTGAAAAAGCCAAGAGCTGGTATGAAAAAGGGCTTGGTAGAATAAGTGATGAGACTGCAATAGCTGATATTGTAAAATTCAAGAATAATCTGGGTAATATATATTTTTATATGGGTGATTTTGGAAATTCAGAAAAATATTTTACCGAAGCAATAGGAGATGCCACCATATGTCTTTTGCTGGATAATAATCTCGGTTTGATCTTGAACGCTAAAGGGCAATATAAAGATGCTGTAAATTTTTATGAAACAAGGAAAAGATATCTGGAAGCCAAAGATGATAAACGTTCTCTGGCTTTGTGTTATGCTGAAAGTGGTTATATTCACACGACCAATAATCATTTTGAAGAAGCAATTTCAGATTTTGAAAAGAGCTATGACCTTTCCAGCCAGATAGATGAATGGCACAACCTCTTTATTGTCTTGGGCAATTTGATTAGAATTTATCAGCAACTTGCAAAATATACAAAGGCGTTGGAAGCAGCAAATAAGAGTTTGAAGATGGAAGGTAGATTAGGGTCTTTAGAGGATTTGGCTCAGACTCATTTGACCGTTGGTATCTTATATGAAAGCCTTGCTGTCTTTGATTTAGCCGAACAACATATAGATATGGCAAGAGATCGTTTTATTGCCACTAATAATGAAATGATGATTGGCTGGTGTTATTTAACAGGGGCATATTTAAACAAAGATGCGGGCAATATTGACAAGGCGTTCTTAAATTTGGATCAGCTTGATAAGTTGATCCAAAAAACAGGAAACAAAGATCTTGAATCATGGGAAAGCTTAACCAGAGCTGAATTATATCTTGAGCAGGAAAAATATAAAGAAGCGATAGAACATCTTGAAAAAATAGTTAACAATCCGGGAGTTGAGTTTTTATTAAGAAAAAAATTAACAGAGTTTTTATTAAAAGCCTTAACTAAGGAAAGTGTTGATACAACTGGTTTTGAGAGCTTGTTAAATGAATGTGATAAAAATAGTTTTCTAGAATTAAAATGGGAAATTTACGCAGGAAAAGGTAGGATACATGAGCTTAAGGGAGAAAACGATAGAGCAATAGAAAGTTATTTAAAAGCCAGAGAGATAATAGAATCAATAGCTAGCGGGTTGGTAGAAGCTTATCGAGATAGCTACAAACAGCAAAGATCAAGACTTGCTATTATAAAAAGATTTATGGCTAATAAAGGCGCAAATGTTGACAATAATGAGCAATCCATTACTCTTAATAATGAAGATGAACAGATACAAAATGAGCAAACAACTAATTTTTCAAAATCCTTTGAGAAAAAATAGTTTTTAACTTTATGGATCGATTTGAAATGCAATCGGTGCCAACATATCAAAAGAAAAAGGATGTAATGGTAGTAAGAAAATTTCTGGAATCGAGCGTCATCTTGATATACAAGGGTTATCTCATGGTATTGAAGTAATGAACACCATCCTTATACCAATTACAAAAAATAATTCTACTTTATAATTTTGAAAAAATACTGAATTACCCAATCAAGTTGGGTAATGACAAGCTACAGTTATTTATTGGAATTGGTATTAACCCAAAAAATGCAGTTGGAATATAATAGACACGAAGGCAGCGATTGGCGCTGTTTGTCTTGGAAAGACCGCAGGCAATCCATAAAAATAGAGAGTTTAAGGTGAGGGTGATTTAGGAAATCAGGGTTTTTTGATATTCCTGATTTGTTCATCACGCAAGTTGTTCTTTTGTGGGACCAACTGCTAATGCAGCTATAGTGCAGATTGGATAATATTTGTTTTATGCTTTTTTAGAGAAATTTCTTGCTCTGGATCTTCAGATATACAACCTGTTTTCCACCGGTCCCATCAGGAGTTCTGAAATTAGTCTCTGTCCTGAATTTTTTTTCAAAATTCTTTCCGATTTTGTAGAAATCTGAAAAAATGCGAAAAATTTTTAATCCAAAATCATAATAAATGCCAATAATTACAGCTTAATGCCGAATTGCGCACCATTTCGCACGCAACTTTTGCCACCTCCAAAACCGATAATAACATTGTGGGGGAAAATTTGAGTGATTTAGACAGAATGTAAGAGAGTGGTTGCGATTGCAATGCTGCAGGTAGAGACAACTCTAAATCAGATAGGTTATGGCAAAGTGTTCTTGGTTTTTTAGGGCTCTAATATAGGTTAATTCGCATTTCCCATATTTTTTTAGATATGTAAATATAGGTAGTAAAATTTGAAAGGTATATTATGCCACTTTTCTCATTTGATCGAATTGAAACAAGATCATCAGACTTAGATCTTTTTCCATTTGCTGATTTACAAGGCAGCGCAAGAGCTAACATTGCAAATAGACAGACAGACAGACAGACAGGTTCTCTTCTAATGAGCAGCTTTTAGCTACAAACAGCCAACCAACTTATTCTCAAATTTTTCAGGAGTTTTTAGCATCTACATTTTCAATGGAGGGAAGTGGAGTTTTGTTTGGTGCTCTAATTACCAGCACAATAGCTGAAAGGCTAGTATCAGCGGGAATCATTGCATTGCTTGGTTGCGCTGGAATGACAGTTTTTCCGCTGCCTCTGAGGCTTGTAATTGGAGCCGGAAATTTTTTAGCTAATTGGCTTGTGTTTACAACTACTGAAGTGGCATTAACAGGGATTTTGCGCGGGGTAGTGGGGCGTGAACAGATGACTCTTTCGGAGGTTGAATCAAAATATCTTTCATCTTTTGCTATGTTTGGTGTCATGAGAGGTGTGGGAAGAATACTTCGTCCATTAGGACATAGGATAGTTGCAAGATATATAAGTGCGGTTGGTGGTATGATGGCAAGTGAGACAGTGACGGAATGTATTGGGCTAACACCTGCCAATCATCTCTCATGGGACAGAAGACTTTTCCATTCAATATTAGCAGCCACGCAATTTGAAGTTCTTGGAGCAGGTGCAAGACCTGTGGCAAATCGAATAGCAGCACCGTATGTAACACAAATCAACAATTGGGGAGAGAGAAGTCGGAAAAGACAAGAGGTGCTGGTTGAATCTTGGGTACAAGGTGCAAGGTACTTTGCCAATCAGTCTCGATATGTAGGTCGAATGTTTGCACGTGGGTTGGTATTTGGACCAGCGATGCTTATGACGGGCGCAACAGGTGGATTAGGAGAAGTTGCAAGAGGAATGGGAGCTAGTAGATTAGAGGAAACTCGCAATACCGCAAACACTGCCATAATCAATCGATCAGATGCCTTTGCCTGTGATATGATTGGTGGCAAGCAAACAACAAGAGAGATAAGCGAGTTTGGTAGATTTTTTTGGATGAAAAACAGACATTCCACAGAAATCCAGAGAATTTTTGATCAGATTGTAACACCAAAACAGATGCGGGCAATAAGGGCACTGCTGACTCCGGAACAATTGGCTATTTATGACAGCATGGGTAGTTTAACGAATAAGCAAGTGAACCGATTCTTTGATAGTTTAACTGAACGACAATTTGAATATCCGATAGAAATTATTGACAGTGTAGACCAACGTTCTAGGCTATGGGATTTGTATGTTTCACAACGTGATCCTATTCATTGGAATTATCGTACGAGGTTTTATGATCGAAAATACAGGGAGTCTTCCGCGATTGCTGCACTTGTCCATCAGATAGGCATTACATCTAATACGTTGGTTGATGTGGCAGGAGGATCAGGAGATTTAGCACGAACTATTTCCCAATCAACAAGAGTGAGGAATTTGTTAGTTGTTGATTATAGTGAAAGGGCAGGAGAATATGTTGACGCTATTAATCATAGATTTGATCAAAGTGTTAGATTTCAACGCATCAATATATTTGAGGGACTTATTCCTAACGGAACTTGGGTTGCTAAACATCCATGCGGGATGTTGTATGATGCTGTGATTCATCAATGGGCTAATAACCCTAATTCGCCTGAATTGCTAATAGTGTCATGTTGTCAAGGTAAAGCATCTGGCTTTGCCAATATTGATAGATACGGATTTGATGCTGGATCTCATACAGATGTCAATATATGGAGAGAGTTAACAGCTATGTCCGATTGGAGTACTGCTAGGGGGTCTAACAATAGTCGGCAAAATAATCCTTTTGTTAGACTTGGAGAAAGCATAAGAACTGAAATTGGTAATTTAGCAATGTTAGGTTTGGATATGTTAAGGGCAAATTATTTGAGAAGTCGAGGATTTCAAGTTCAATTGTTTAGAATACCAGATGTTATTAAAGGCAATGTTATTATTGCGAGACGTTCTGATAGACCCGTCTCAGTCGAAAAACGTTTTGAACAGCCATTCCAAACATTTGATGATCTTATGATGCAGGCTAATGTATTGCATTATAAACTGCGAAAGTTAGCAGATGTGCACAGATTCAATTTTCAGGGCATTAGGCGTTTACCGAAAGGAGCTACTTTTATTCACGAGACAAATAATGTAGAACGTTTGATTGAAATTTTAGAACGATCACGTGATGCTGCCGACTCATTAAAAACACAAGGTAGAGAATTAGATGAAAATGCCCACAATTAACCTGCATATCTCACAAACTACCTACTGCGGCAAAGGATAAGCGCATGCCTACTGCGTTGCGTTTGAAAAAAGTGTTCAACGTACTGCAAGTACGTCTCCGCGCTTTTTCCTTCACGCGCCTTGTATCCACGCGCTTTTCCGCTGCCTCGCTACGGTACTTTGTGAGAAATACGGGTTAATTTTACGATGTATGGGATCTGATAGATTGATCAATAGCTTTGGAAATTGCAGCATTGCCTGATCCAATTTTTTTGGCAAGAATAGAAGAGAAAATGGACGTCTTGTCGCAGCATTTACAAATCGTAATTTTGAAAATGCGAGTTAGATTGTGAAGTAAAAGGAGTCGTTAATCTACAGCGTGGAGGAAAATATCTTTTTTCAGTTGGAGACAGAAATTTTATGTATAATCCCAGTGAAGGTTGGATTAGTTTAAAAAATCTTTTTAAAAAGTTATGTGATTGGTAAAAGGGAAATAGAGTTTTTCTTTGGGAAAAAATAAATGGCATACTGAATGAATATTTTTATTAAGCTAAATCGCCCAATTATTGTAACAAAAGATAAGAAATTAAGTTAATGTTAAAAATATTTTTTACAGGCGTGTAACTAGCTGTTTTTGTTAACTAAATTAAATCAAAAAAAAATTCAAATTTCCTTGACACTTTGAGCTGCTTTCTGTAGAAACGCCCACACTTTTGGTGAGTTCGGGAAAAATCATCATTGATTGAAATCAAGTTAAGCAAATTTATCTTATAAATTTCATTTGTGAAAATGAATGGAAATGAGGATTGTTTGCGCCGGATCTTTGAAAACTAAATAGCGGATATAATTATGCTTGGATAACAAGCGGGCTCATTTGAATCTCTTGTAACAGAGAGGTTTGAATGTGATGTCAAAATGAATTACATCATAAGAATTTTGTTTAACAGAATAATTATGATTTAGAGTTTAAGTG
>CAZLRI010000163.1:0-5840 GCA_964561745.1 uncultured Pseudobdellovibrionaceae bacterium
AACATAAGCAAATACGCTATCACCCTCATCAACATGTCGGGCTAAAGCCCCGCCACATCCAAGTTCTACATCATCAAAATGTGCGCCTATCGCAAGAATATTCATTTCAACACCCCCTTATAACGTCTCTTGATCTTTTAACGCCGCAATTGAACAATAAATCAATAGAACTTAAAAAAGGAATAAATCTGCCATGCAATTGAGGATAATCTGGGTGATTAAACTCTTGCCAAATCACTGTAATATTTGATTGATCGAATGGCTCTTGCTCGTGATAATCTTTTGCTCCCTGCCCGGAAAGATATACGCTACCCTTAACAGCTGTGACCAAATCAACATTCATTTTTGATTTTCTGGATGTTACTCTATAGGAACTACTAAATGTGATGTTTGTATGGATATCAAACCATTCCAACAATTTGTCAATTAAAGCCATATTCAAATCAACTAGCATCTGATATTTTTTACTAAATATACTTTCTAACGCGGGAAATATCTCGTCATAATATAGCGCTTCCACATAATTGGCTGAAATATGGTTTAGCATTTTATCAAAGTGGCTATTATAATCGATCTCTGCTTCTCTGATAATATTATTTGCGCTAATATCTTTAATAGGAATTGTTAACCATTTTTCCCCATTTGATGTTTTGATTTTATCTCTATGTACCCAACCTCTCTTTGACATTCGAACATGATCCAACACAATAAACTCATTAGCACTTAGTAACCTATGAAAAAAACCAAGATATGGCAAAAAATCCGGCTGATGAATTACAACTGTTTTATTGGACATTTTTTATCTCGTTATAAATATTTTCAGCAGCATCGAGTGGAATAGATTCAATACCTATCCTGCTCATCGAGTCAATATTCTCTTTAGCCCTGTTCAAAGAATATTCTAATTTTTTACATGACAAATTTTTATGATAATCTGTAAAAACAGATGAATTATTTTTATCCAGATATTTTCCAATTTGAACTTCAAACTCTTCATTAGCAATGATTACACATGGCAAACCAGAAGCATTTGCCTCAAATGGAGTAACTCCACCACCACTAATAAGCAAATCATAATCATAAAAAGTTTCTATAATAGAAGGAGCATTAAAAATAACCTTGTAATTATCATTTAACTCCATTTCTAATTCTTGATAATGCTCAAACGATGGACCTACACAAACAGTAGCACTTAATCCAATCTCTTTTAGCAATTTCAACACGCTAACAGTAACACCATGTGTATCACTTCCTCCAAGGGTTACCAATATTTTAGACACCGAAGTTCTTAACCTTCTAAAATTAATTATTTCATCACTAAGCAATAAATAGTTAACACCTGTTAACACATTATGACCTTTAATATCTTTAACATCCGTAAAAATTAAAGGTGCAAAATGTAAATCAGTCAGTTTAGCACCTTCCCCATAGTCATCAAAAGAAATCAAGCTAACGTCATGCCTTTTTACTTTATTTGCGTGTTTCAAAGTAGTTTCAAGTCTATCATTAATCCAAAATTTAATATTGTTATTTTGTATTATTCTAGATTCCCAATCATTATCAATATCATCCACATTTGCTATCTCATAACAAATATCAGCATTATCAAGAATCCTCAGAGACGGCTTATGATTATTAACTACAATTAAACAGTCCTCTCCTCTTGATTTTAAATATTTATACAAAACCATTGATCTATATAAATGGCCCATTCCTATTTCATGAGAAGATTTTATACAAATTACGAACATGGCTTTAATTCATTATCAAATTTGAGACCAAGAAAGATAGCCTCTTCAGTACTAACTGAATCATGTTGTGAGTTATCCACAATAAAACAAGCTTTTTGATAATCATAATTATCATCTACTGTTAAACGCACTTCAGCCCTATTCTTTGTCTCCGACACATTTAAAACCTTTATATTAAACAGTGACATATTCTCGAGTATATACTCGTTAACATGTTCTCTATGATTTGGTTTATTGCCGAAAAGGAATGACTTTTTCAATGCATCAAAAGTAAATATCTCAGCTCCGACACCAACAGGCATTACATCCTTTGATGTAGAATAGTCAGCATGGCTGTTTAAATGCAGATCAATCAAATTACCCAATTCTTTAACATCAATAAATGGATTATCACCTGTTAATCTAACAATATGTGTAAAACCGTATTTCAACGCACAAGAATAATATCGATCTAATACATCAGATTCACTGCCCCGAAAACATTCAACTCCATATAATAAACATTGAGATTCAATTATATCATCTTGTTTCTCACTGCTAGTGGCAACTATAAGCATAGTATTATGCAATACCAACAATAGGCGTTTGACAATATATTCCAACATAACTACTTTTCCAAGCAGCTTCATAACTTTTCCTGGCAATCGTTTTGAACCCATTCGTGCTTGTAAAATAACGCCTATACGATCATTCATTCTATATTTTACCTCCCTCGCAGGAACACCTACAGCGATTGCATATGGAGCTATATTGTTTGTAACAACAGCATTCGCCCCAATAACTGCACCATTACCAATATTAACACCCATCAATATTTTAGCACCCGTACCTATCCAACAATCTCTTCCAATCGTAACTTTTTTTATTACTGCACTTTGTTCTTTAATCAACTTATCCCTAGCAAATCCATGTGAGCAATCTATTATTTGAACATAAGCTCCAATAATTGTATTGTCTCCTATTCTGACCAAAGATTTAGCAGTAATCATACAACCTCTCCCAATAACAACGTTGTCACCGATTATGACTTTAGGTTCGGGCTTTGTGAGCTGAAAATAACTATAATCTTGTATTACACAGTTGCTCCCTATCTCTAAATAAGCATTGTCTGTAAGAACAAACTCTGCGCTTCGCTTGATAACGTTTCCAATGCCTACCTTAGAAAAAAATCTCTTTGTTTTATAAAGCGTTATTATCTTTTGAAGTAAGCTTCTCTTATTTCTATAAGATGCCTTATCAAATGTTAAATCATTCATTTACCATATTCCTGTTCTCTATTAATATAATTACTTACTACAAAGTTATCATTATGAATCAAACACCTTTCTTTATTTTCTGTAGCCCGTGGCAAATAACATCTTTTACAGATTGAAATTCCTTTAAAACCATTTGAACATTTATATTGCTCCCTCAGTTTATTAATCTTATCACCATGCCATATATCTGAGATAGATACATCATTTGCGTTGCCTACTTTCATGAGTCCTTTTTCATCATTCGAACAAGCCAAAGCATATCCGTCAGAGCCTATGACAAGCCTTTGGTATAATTGTGGACATGAAAAATGCTTTTCATAGATAATATCATCAACATTATCATTCTCTAGATAATCAATAAGAGGATTGTATGCTATTAAATCAACATAATTAACAAATGTGTTATAATATTCTTCTGGATTATTTCTAATGGCCGGCCAAATTGATTGAATTTTAATAACAGGCTTTACAAAATTATTTGCATCTTTAATTCTTTTGATCGCTTTTACTCTATTTAAAGTATCTAGAAATTTTAGAGGTCTACGAATTTGTTCGTATATCTCTCCCAATCCATCTATGGAAATCGTGATCCAGTCCGCTCCTGCAAACATTATCTCTTTAAAATATTTCTCAGTCAGTTTACTACCATTCGTTAAAAAAGAGATTTCTCTGACACCCGCGTCTTTTGCATATTTTATACAATCAACAAATTTGTCATGCAGAGTAGGCTCGCCTCTTAAGCTTAAACGAATCGCTGGCACTTTCTCATGTATCTCATCAATAATTTTCCTGAACAAATCATAATCCATCAAGCCCTTTGCAACATCTTTTTTAAAATCTTCAGTAATGGTATAACACATTGGGCATCGAAGATTACAGATTGATGACAACTCAATATCTACCAAAAGCGGATATTCTAATACAATGCCTTTGGAGGGACATTCAATCCATTTTGAACGATACTCATTATATTCATGTTCCCATCCTTTGGAAATATTCTCTACATACTTACGAATTCGTATGTCAGTCTCCATTGGATAATTACCTTTATTTATAAAACCATTTTTCATCTTAAATATATACTCTATTAATTTATCAAAAAGTCCATTCTACATGAGAATGTTCAAGAGGCTCTTCTTTTTTTAAATCAACCATCACTCTTTTACCCACAAGTTTCTCCCAATATTTCGGTGCCAACCCATTTCCAGGTCTTCTAATATCCAACATATCAGGTTCAAGAATCGTACCTGCTTTAATATCTTTCATTACTATAATGCTCACACGATTTGTTTTCATATTACGGATTTCGTTAAAAGACGGACGTTTAACACCATCGCCCAAAGCTTTAGCAACATATTTCGATTTAGCCACCAATTTTCCAAATTCCTCTTCATCAGAAGAAATATTCTTATCACAACCTTCTATATTGCCAGCACACCAATAATGTCTCTCTATGATATCAGCTCCTAAGGCTATTGCAGCCAAAGATACATCTATACCTACCGTATGATCAGAAAAACCTGTAGGGCACATAAACGTATTTTTCATTGTCAATATTGCTTTAAGATTTTGTTCCTCAACTAATCCAGGATAATTAGATACACAATGCAAAAGTATTAGCTGATCATTTCCTGCTGAATAAATTGTTTCAACTGAAGTATCAATCTCCTCAATTGTGCACATGCCAGTAGAAAGGATAATAGGTTTTTTCAACTTAGCGACTTCCATGAGAAGAGGCAAATGAGTGGCAAGATCAGATCCTATTTTGTATACTGGCATATCAAACTTTGCCATTAATTCTAAATCATTCATATGGCTGGGTGCAGAAAAAACAGCGACACCAATACTGCGGCAATAATCTACAATAAACAACTGTAGTTCTGGCGGTGTTTGCAACTCTACAAAAACTTCATACTGAAAACGATTACCAACTGATCCCATATCGAATCTATTTGATCTTGTTGTTACTGTAGCAGGATCAAATGTCTGAAATTTTACTGCATTTGCTCCAGCACGTTTTGCCGAATCAACAATTCTAACAGCTTCTTCCTCGCAAGAAAAGTTTCCTGCTATTTCAGCAATAAAATAACACGGTTCACCTGATCCAATGTTCGCACCATCAATATTTACAATCTTTGACTTATGCATAATAGTTATAGCACTGCTATTAACAACCCATCAGACAACATTTCATCAGTTGGATCTCTTTCTTGTGGATTCCACCAAATACAAAAATAGATATAATATATACCACCATTCCTAAAAAGATGGACCCAACCAGTTGCGATAAGCCTGACACATGAAGCAAAACAAGAGGCACTGACATGATAACTGATGAAAAAACACTTTTTGCGATAAAATCCCAATCAATTCCAAATGCAAATTCTTTGAACGCATACCATACACCTAATAATAAAAGAAGCAGATACCCTATAAGTGTTGTAAACGCAGCCCCTAGAATACCCAACCATGGTATAAAAAGCATATTTAACACAAAATTCGTACATCCTGTAACAAATATTAATTTTGCATTTATCTTAGTTTTTTTCACCAGCGAAAACACTTGGGAAATAATAGCATAACAGCCCCAAAATAATGAGCTCAAGGCAACAAAAGGAACTACTAAGTAAGCTTGGTCTGCTATTTCCTGAGTCGAAACAGCAATCAATATTTGTTTTGAAAGTATTGAAAGACCAAATACAGAAGGAATTGCTACAGCAAGAAAATATTTAAATGAATATTTCAGATACTTTCTCACCTCATCTAACTTGTTCTCATCAAATAGTTTAGACAATACTGCAGGCAAAATTATGGAAAGAGGGGCAATAAAAAA
>CAZLRI010000164.1:0-5770 GCA_964561745.1 uncultured Pseudobdellovibrionaceae bacterium
ATAAAAAATAAATTGATTATGTGCTATGCCTGTAATCCTACGAACATCCCATTGAATTTCCACAATTCATGCATTTGTAGCAGACACCGTTTCTAATAGTAACATGACCGCATTGGTCGCAAAATGGTGCATCTCCCATCATAGCCCCAAAATGAGCATCTATGGTAGATGTTTGAGCAGATTTATCAGCATGGATTCTTTTTGCATCCACTATTGACACTACTGCGCCTGAAGATGTCTCTACGCTTTGAGCTCCCTGAGCTATTTCACCAAACTTGTCATGTCCTTTTTTGATTACCATGTTTTTTGGAGCTTCATCCTGATCACGGAGTTTTGTAATATCAGAAAGTTTTTTTGCCAGCTCAGCTTCGATCTTCAACTGTTCCTTGTGTTTGTCAGATTCGATATTTTCCAACTCACGTTTAACATCTTCATCTTTTGTCGGTTTAACCTGAACAAAATCTGTTCTTCCCATATATTCCATGCCTAAGAGCCTAAATATAAAATCAACAACTGATGTGGCCATCTTTATGTTTGGATGGTCTACTATTCCCTGAGGTTCAAATCTTGTAAATGTAAAACAATCAACATATTCTTCAAGAGGCACGCCATATTGAAGTCCAAGAGAAACAGCTATTGCAAAACAGTTCATAACACTTCTGAAAGAAGCGCCTTCTTTGTGCATATCAAGAAAAACTTCGCCTAAAGATCCATCTTCATATTCGCCAGTTCTTAAATACACTTTATGCCCACCAACACGCGCTTCGTGCGTGACTCCTTTTCGTCTCTTTGGCAGACGTCTTCTAATGGGTTTTTGTGGCAAGGCTTTGGCAGCGATGTCTTTTTCAGTTTCTATAGTTTTAGTTGTTTTTTCCTCTTTGTCTTTTATTGAATTCAAAGGCTGCGCAAGCTTTGAACCATCGCGGTACAGGGCCACTGCTTTTAATCCCATTCTCCAAGCTTCCACATACAATCTTTCAATCTCTTCGACTGATATTTTGTTAGGCAAGTTGACTGTTTTTGATATTGCTCCTGATAGAAATTTTTGTACAGCTGCCATTATTTTTAAATGCGAATTTGGAGCAATGTAGCGTTTTCCATATTTGCCGCATTTGTTTGCACAATCAAAGATCGGCAGATGCTCTGGTCGTAAGTGCGGGGCTCCTTCTATTGTCATTTTGCCGCAGATATGTATGTTGGCAGCTTCAATCTGTTCAGGAGAAAATCCAAGCTTCTTTAATAGATTGAAATCAGGTTTTGAATATTGGTCTTCTGTGAAGCCAAACCGAGCCATTGCTTCTTTTCCTAATGAACCAACATTAAAGGCAAATGATAAATCAAATATTTTTGATAATGAAGCTGCAATATTGTCAAGATCTGCATCATTGAAACCTTTGTCACGCAGACTGTGTTCATTTATATTAGGACTCCCTTTTAGCGAAGATGTCCCTTGTACATATTTTATTATATCCCCGATCTGCTCTTTTGTGTAACCCAAGTGTTTTAACGCTTTTGGAATAGATTGATTTATGATTTTAAAATATCCGCCGCCAGCCAATTTTTTAAATTTCACTAAAGCATAATCAGGTTCGATTCCAGTTGTATCGCAATCCATTAACAAGCCTATTGTTCCGGTTGGAGCCAAAACCGTCACCTGTGCATTTCGGAATCCATATCTGGATCCATCAGCAAGGCACATGTCCCATTCATTTTTGGCTGCATCAATAAGATATGAAGGACAGTTGTTGTCTGATATTTCATATGCTGCATCTCGGTGCATGGTGATAACTTCTAGCATTGATTCGCGGTTTTTCGCATATTCAGCAAATGCGCCTTTTTGTTTTGCGATTTCAGTAGATGTTCTATAGGCAGTGGCATTCATGATAGCTGTGATTGCTGCAGCTACACTCCTTGCTTCTTCGCTGTCATATGGAAGACCCATTACCATAAGCAGGGTTCCCATATTTGCATATCCAAGCCCCAGTGGTTTGAATAGATGGCTGTTTAATGCAATCTCTTTTGTTGGATATGATGAAAAATCAACTAAGATATCCTGAGCAAGGATAGATATTCTGCATGTGTGTTTGAATGCCTCAATGTCAAATTGTCCTGTGACATCGTCATAGAACTTCATCAGATTAATGGACGCTAGGTTACAGGCGCTATTATCCAAAAACATATATTCACTGCATGGATTGGATGCGTTTATTTTTCCTGATTGCTTGCATGTATGCCACTTGTTTATAGTGGAATCAAACTGCAGACCCGGATCAGCGCATCTCCATGTTGCTTCAGCTATTTGATGCATAATATCGCGGGCTCTATAGGATTGGTGAGTTTCAGAAGTTGTTCTGCATTTGGTCTCCCATTTTTTATCATTAAGATAAGCGTACATAAATGAGTCTGGGATGCGTACTGAATTATTTGAGTTTTGACCTGATACTGTGTGATATGCATCACCGTTGAAATCAGATGAGTAACCTCCTGAAATAAGTGCAGCGACTTTTTTCTCTTCTTTTACTTTCCATGTTATAAAGTCTTCAATTTCAGGATGGTCGATATCAAGACATACCATCTTTGCAGCTCTGCGTGTTGTTCCTCCTGATTTTGTAGCACCAGCTCCTCGGTCAAGCACCTCCAGAAAAGACATAAGCCCTGAAGAAGTTCCTCCGCCAGATAGCTTTTCATATTTGCTTCTTAAAGAACTAAAGTTTGTTCCAGTGCCTGAACCGAATTTAAATAATTTTGCTTCAGTTTTTGCGAGTTCGAAAATTGACATGAGGTCGTCATTCACAGATTGTATAAAACATGCTGATGACTGAGGATGCTTATATGAATTGCTTGTAACCTCGATATTATTTGTTTCAGAATTCCAATGCCAGTTGCCGCCGCTGCCTTCGATGTCGTAAACATGATTTAATCCACAGTTAAACCAAACAGGGGAATTAAAAGCACAGCCCTGATTTAGCAAAAGATGAGTTAGCTCTGCTTCAAATACCTCGCTATCTTCTGAGTTGATGAAATATCCACCAGCTTCTTCGCCAGCCTGACGTATTGTATGTGCGATTCTAAAAACAACTTGGCGTATTGAATTTTCATGATCGGTTTTTGGAACTCCGCGTTTCCGAAAATATTTTGATACTAATATATCAGTTGCAAGCTGTGACCATGTTTCAGGGACTTCAACTTCATCCATGCGAAAAACTACAGATCCATCTGGGTTAGTGATAATAGAAGAGCGCTTTTCATAGTGCACTTGTGAAAATGGGTCTGCTCCATTAGTTGTAAAGAGTCTTTTAATTGAGAGACCTTTTTTAACTTTATGAACAAGCTCTTTTTGTTTGGATATTGCAGCTGACTTGGCTTTGGCTTCCTTTACTACCATTTGTCCCCCTAATAGTGTCTTGTTAGTAATTTTATTTTTTGTTCTTTTGGTATAAATTTTATTAGTTGTCAAAACTTTGAAATTTGGACAAAAATAACCTATTAATTCACACCTTTTACATCTGTGAACTTGAAAAAATAGAAATTATTTAATTAATTCAGCAGGTTAGCTTTACTAGAGTCTTTGTTCCAAATTAATTATCCACAATATCTTGTGCTATAGACATATGTTTAACCACTATATATAGTGGTGTCAAATAAAAAAATATAAAAAAATTATGCGCCAGATGTATTAATAGTGTTTAATATTATTTAATATTTTTTAAGATAAAATTATGCAAAATTATATATACTTCTCTTGTCAACTTGAGAAGAGGTGGTTATATATCTAGAAAATTTAGGTTTTTTAGAAAAAGAAGCAGGAGATCATGGAAGTTAATTTAGAAAATACATATGATATTGATGAGTTATCGACATTCTTAATTCACTATGGAGAGATTGCGCTAAAAAAGGGGAACAGAAAGTACTTTGAGAATGCTTTGATAAGAAATATTAAGCTGATAGCTGAAAAAATAGGTGCGTGCAGGATTCGACGATTTCCCGGACGGATGTATCTTGAATATGCCAAACCCATAGATGATGTTTTGTTGTTGAAAAGGCTCTCTAGGGTTTTTGGAATAGTTAAGATAGCAAAGACTATATGTTGCGAAACTGGCATTGAGCAGATCAAAGCTGCTGCTGCAAATATCGTCACGAAAAAAAAATTTAAAACCTTTGCTGTTAGAAGCAGGCGTGGTGAAAAAAAATTTCCAATACGATCTCAACAAATCAATGAACTGGTTGGCAGCTATGTTCAGTCTTTAACAAAAGCAGCTGTAAATTTATCAGATCCTGAATTTACGCTCTATATTGAAATTCTTAACCAGCGCACTTTTGTTTTTGGTGACAGCATCAAAGGTCTTGGTGGGCTACCAGTTGGAATTAGTGGCAAGATCGCATGCTTGATCTCAGGAGGAATCGATTCGCCGGTTGCTGCATGGCGCATGATGAAGAGAGGGTGTTTGCCGGTTTATGTGCATTTTTATTCAGCGCCATATACATCTGATGCTTCTAAAGATAAAGTTATAGATATGGTATCGCATCTTATGGATGGTCAGCCATCAAGCGTTATATACATGGTCCCATTTGGTATGATTCAACAAAAAATTGTTGTAAAGGTGCCAGCGCCATATAGAGTATTAATGTACAGAAGATTTATGATGAGGATTGCTGAGCAAATAGCAATAAGAGAAGGTGCTCTGGCTTTAGCAACTGGTGAGGCGCTTGCACAGGTGGCGTCACAGACATTGTCAAACTTATTAACAATCAATTCAGTTGTTAATATGCCCGTCTTAAGACCGTTGATTGGGATGGATAAACAGGAGATAGTTGATGAAGCAAAGATTATAGGCACTTTTGATGTTTCAATAGAGCCTCATGATGATTGTTGCAGCTTTTTAATGCCTCCGAATCCTGTAACAAAAAGCAATTTAGAAGAAATGAACAACATTGAGAAGCCAATAGATATTAACGAGCTTGTGAATTTGGGTCTTGAATCATTTAAAATTATTGCTATTAATAAGTGAGCTGTAGATGTCTTTTGGTTTTTGTGTTACACGAGGTATCTTATATGAGTCATTTTAAAGAAATTAAAAACAAATCCAGTGATGTAAATGATAGAAATTTAGGTGATGAGTGGATAGACTGGAATGGTAAAGATGAAGATGTCATAAAAGTTGGCAAAGGATTGTTTTTGTTGTTCTCTTTGGGTGTTATCCTGATTTCAGACTTATTTTTGGTTGTTTTGATATATATGATATCTCCCAGGCTGGTGACCTATTTTGAAGAACTGCCGTCAGCAGCATGGATAATGGTGTTTTTATATGTGTTGATTACTACTTTCTGGTATCTGGAGCTTCTGATTACAACTTACCGTGAAAAAAATTTCTTTTTTTTCAAATCAAGACCACATTTTCATTTTGAATGGCTGTATATAAAAGTTGTTAAATTGGCAACGCTGTTTGGTGTATCAAAAGATAATATAGGAAATTCATTTGTTAAGGTTTCAAATGCAATCTCAAAAGCTACTAAAAAGCCCAATAAAAGTGAAAAGGTTCTGGTGCTTTTGCCAAGGTGTTTAACAAAGACAGAACTTAAAAAAATAATGGATTTTAAACAAATTTATCCCATAGAAGTTTGCACTGTTTCAGGTGGTGAACTTGCCAGAAAAAAAGTAAAAGAGATAAAGCCAACAGCAGTGATTGGGGTTGCATGTGAAAGAGATCTTGTCGCTGGTATACGAGATGTTGGTGGAAACTTTTCTGTTATTGGCATTCCTAATATTAGG
>CAZLRI010000165.1:0-5766 GCA_964561745.1 uncultured Pseudobdellovibrionaceae bacterium
TTGTCATTCCTGCCCCCGACAAGAACTCTCGAGGGTAAACTCCGGCGGGGATCCAGAACGTATTGATTTTACTAGATTCCTGCCTGCGCAGGAATGACAAAAAAGACCAAAAAAGTGATTACGACACAGTCTCGAAGGCAGGGATGACAAACCCGTCAATTTGCAACTTATTTACGAATGAACCAAAAATTCTTTTGCTATAGCCCAGATCCTCGCCTTAATCCAAGCTCTACAGATGGGTTTTGTCATTTCTACCTGACAAAGAAATATGGTACCGTAGCAAGTAATGCGTTTTAAAAGTTAATTGTGGCAATAACTAATTTTTCATTCCAATCAAGGCAATTCATAATTAGACATAAATGCCCAAGCCGCGTCTAAAAAACCTTCTGGCGCGCCATGCTCTGTTGAATTACCTATCAAAACGTCTGTATTATATCCAAGTGCATTCATTCGTTGCTCGAGTTTGCATGTATAATAAGATGAAACCGTCTCATCACTGTTGTTATGAGCCAAAAAACCCGGGACTAAGCGACCACTGGTTGGAATGGTAATAGGTTTTTCAGATCCGCTGCAGGATGTGCATGAAACCGGAGCTCCACTTAAAATTCCAGAGCAATTGGTGGCAGTTAACTGAGCCTCGCAAGTTCGGGTCGTGTCACATGTAACAAGACCTGAGCCCCCTTCTGTAAAAGCAGCGATCTCATCTGGAAGTGCCATTGCAGCAAGAACAGCAAAAAATCCGCCATTGGAGAAACCTATGAGATACACTCGTTTTGTATTAATATTATAGTTAGTTTGGGCTGATGAAATAATGCTTCGAACAAGCATTAAATCTTCATTAAGATCCGGATTAGAACCATTTGGAGCTGCTGTCTCCCAGTATATATCCCCGCCATATTCGTGATCCCAGTCAGCTTCAGTAAAGGTTCTGGATTGAGGTGCAGCAACTACTAAACCATGTGCATCAGCTAAGCCTTCAATACCTGATGGATCTGAATCTAATGCATCAATCCAGTTATCTGGGCTGCCTGATGTGCCATGAAAAGCAATAACAAGAGGAGGATTACTTCCTGCATTTGTCGGCACATAAAAAGAAACTGCTCTGGATTCCCCACCAACAGTTAGCGTTGTCTGTGAAAAAGCACCTGTACTTGTCCCCCCGCCTTCTTCGGTACCTGAAGCCTCCTCTTCGCCTGTATTATCAGTTGTGCTGCTACCGCTGCATCCTATAAATCCATACATTAAAATCGAAAAACATGTTGCCAATACAAACACTTTATACTTAGAGCAAAGCCTCTGTTTTTGCATATTTCCTCCATTTAGGTTAAGCCCTATTTACCTTAAGCACAAAAGGTTGTCTACAAGGTTGTTAGAAAAAAGCAGACATGGTTTTATCCGGTTGGATTTGAACTTATATCGATTTTAACGATAGGGACTGTTGCGACTATAAAAAATCGGAAACTTTTAACCGACCAATATCTATTTCTATATTTGTGATTTCAAAAATTCATTGTAAACACCCTCGATTGCCACAACATCAGGTTGCCAGCCATCAAAGAGCATAAACAATTTCCACGAAGCATCTATGACATAATCTAACCTGTTTTTTTCTATTTCCTTAAGCTTCATTGTTTTGGTCCATGACACAGAATTTTCAAGACATGTTCTTTCTAACATCGAAAAAGCCCTTAGTTGATTTGATGCAGTCAATTGACGATCACTTAGCCCAAAATGATTAATCTCTATCTCTATTTCAGTGTTGCTATCAACACCAAGTGTCTTATAGAGTTTTTCGCAATGCAAAAGAATCTCTGCAATTCTCCAAATGCGCATATCAAAATACAAAAAATTACTTTTTTTTGGAAATGTTCTTCTATCCTCTTCAAGAGTTCTGAAAAAATAAAAACTTCCATTTCTTTTTAAGTACCATTCGTCATACCGATCACCTGATTCTGATTCTGATTCTAATTCAATTTCAACACCATCTTTTCTAAAAACCGGTCTTCCTGATTCAGTATGCAATACTACACCAATGGGCCAACCCGTGTTCCTACACACAGCCTGCTCCATAGCTTTTAGAAGTTCTTTTTGATTCCACTCTTTTTCCAAAAAAAGGATTTTGTGATATGTTTCAATATAAGCTAATTCACGAAATTTCTTTTGCCTTTCAAGTGCTTTGCTTCCTATGTCTTGTTCCTTTTGCCTGATATATTTTTCCACGCTAAGCAATTGTTTGGAGTGTAGATAAATCCCTCTTTGTTTGATAACTTTCCAAAGTGAAGATGGATTTTCGATGAAAATCTGTATGAGCCGACGCGCTGTTGTACCCTCAGATGTTTCTTTTTCAATGGTTTGTAATGTTGGGGAAGGGATATCCAACAGAAGCGCAAACTGTCTCTGAGAAAGCCCCAATGCTTCACGAAATTGAACAACCTCTTTTCCTGTTGGCAAAGCATCATTAGGTGCTGGTTCGAATACAAAATTAGATGGTCCTTTACCCAAGTACGCAAGAAGGATAAACGGGTCATCTTCATCTGGGTTGATACCAACTGATCGACAATACTGTTCATATGCTGGATTGTCGCGGCTAGGAATCAAATCATACAAAGAATCGAATAGTTTTTTTGATAGAATTTCATCCAAAGAAAATGGCAGATCAGGACCCAAAGCAGTAGCAGATGCGCGAGACATATAATCGTGATCATAGATAAACGAATAACCTTTGCTTGTTTTTATTAGCGTACCCACAAAAACTCGACTGCGAGACTCTTCACTAAAAACAAGAATTTTAGAAATTTTCATAAAACTCCTCATAGCGCTTTTTTATAAGTTTTTTCATCGCTTGTTTTACTTTTTCGTTTACCAACCCTGATTCAATAATGTCCATAATCTTCTGAAGAGAACATCGCCTCTTGAAATCATTGATTGCTTTATCAGCTTTGAGCCGCTTTAACTCAATAATATAATCCTTCATTGAAGGTTCATCAGACTCTTTTGTTTTGATGCTTCCGGTAGGATTAATATCAGCACCCAAAAGTGATTCAATACCAATATAACTTGGATTATCATATATAGGAGAAAGGCGGTTAGTGACTCCTTTTGAAAGAATAGCGATATTTCGTCCATGACGATCATGGTTGCCAATAAGCGCATCAAATAAAATGACTTGATAAAATTGCTCCACATCCTGTGGTTTCTTTGTCACATCAAATATTGTTCTTGAAATAGTTTCAACATCAAAAATATCAGAATTAGAAACATACTGCCAAATGTGAGTGAGCTTTTGCCACTTTGTTCCATGAAGAAAATTTTTACTCACAAAACAATCTTCAGATTCCATTTGGATAAAATAGAAATCAGCCACATCAAGCTTTAGCATACGTGCTATCTGATTACAGAGATATTCCACTCTTGGAAGATTGGGAAATTCGTTCTGTATAACTTTTAAAACATATTTTTCTTCTTCAAGATCTGCCGTATATTTTCGAAACTTACCATGAAAAAAACTGGATGTATTTTTACCATCTGGTGAGATCGTTTTTTGAGGAGTAAGCCCTTTAAACTCTGCTTCAACAGAACATTCAAACCATTCCGCAAAACACAATGGATGCAAACTATACTTATTTAAATTTTCCAATGGTTTAGAACACTTAAAGCATAGTGACATAATATTATTCTTTATATTCATGACATAATATTATGTCATATCTTGTGTAAAATCAAGTTTTTTCGTAAAATAGTTACTTCAAAAAACCATTAATACTGTGCCACAAAAATAACAATCCAACAATAATTGCACTGATCCTGCCTGCCAGTTGAAACTCCTTTGTCTTATTTAAGTACCCAAGAAAAAAAATCGGGATAAAATAGACTGTGGTGCCGATGAAAAAAAACAGGAAGTATGTTATTCCCTTAAAAACACTCTGTTCGGAAAAAACATAAGTTAAGGAAAGCAAAAAAGGCGGGCAGATATTAATGCCCATTAAAAAACCCATGAGCAAGGGAATATTGGCATTATGCTTCTTTATCTTTTCACAAAACAAAAAACCCTTTATTTGAAACAATCCAAAAGCATATAAAATTAATAATACTGAAAGACCAGCCATAGCAACATTAGCGATTGTCTCAATTTGAAAATTGATAAACCTTTGTCCAAGATATCCGGCAATTGCCCCAAACATGATATAACCAACAAGCCTTCCAAACAAAAATTTACCTACAATAAAAAAGTTCTCCCTATTTTTAGAGGGTTTAGATATTATCACAGGTGCGGCAAACGGAAGGCAATATACAAAACAATATACGCCAGAAGAAAGCCCGAGCAACAAAGGTATGATAAAGAGGTTATACATAAATAATTCCGTATGTTAATATCTGTCATTCCAGACTTTCGGCCAGAGGCTGATCCGTCCTTCGGCGGAGATCTGGAATCTATCTTTTCTGGATCCCGTGTCAAGCACGGGATGACAAGCTACAGCAAGTTAGATGATGAATAAACGTCAACTATACCTATCTTTATTTATCTTAGGGCTTACATCTCTTGTAGGTCAGATGATTCTTATTCGCGAACTAAGCATCAGCTTCTATGGCAATGAATTCTTTATCGGCATTATACTTGCTTTTTGGCTCTTATGGGTTGGAATCGGGGGTTTTACAGGCTACTTCACAACACGGGTTTGGAAAAAAATCAACTTTCTGATTGTTATACAATTAACATTCGCAGCTCTTCTTTTCTTTGAAATATTTTTTATCAGATATTTTAAAGGTTCTATTG
Source organism: uncultured Pseudobdellovibrionaceae bacterium (assembly GCA_964561745.1). Classification (GTDB taxonomy): domain Bacteria; phylum UBA10199; class UBA10199; order 2-02-FULL-44-16; family DYJF01; genus CAZLRI01. Next base: position 4,775 of record CAZLRI010000165.1, read on the forward strand.
GTTTTGCAGGTGAAATCCCAAACTTAGTAACATCTTTATTGGCAGCTATAATCTTTCCATCTCTCTTATGTCTAATTTTGGGAATTTGGTGGACTCATGCGACAAAACTTATTGCTGACAATAGTGAAGAGAAGAGTCTTTCAGTGAACCATGCATATTTTATGGAAACATTTGGCTTTATTGCAGGAGGAATATTGTTTTCATTTGTTTTGGTAAAACTCCCATCATTTTTGATCGCCTATATTCTGTTAGGAGTAACTTTTATAAGTGCAATTTTTTTAATAAACAAAACCTTATTATTCAAGCTAGCATTAGCATGCACGCTGATTTTGTTTATAGGTATTTTTTATCAATATATTCCAACTCTGGAAAAGTTAAGTCTTAACTATATATATAAAAATCAGTCGATTCTTGAGACAACAAATTCTCTTTACGGTCAAGTTACTGTAACAGAAACAAACGGGCAGCAAAACTATTATGAAAGCGGATTACTATTAGGATCAGACAATGAAACAGAGCTTGCTGAACAACTAGTTCATTTCCCAATGTTAGAAACGTCTAATCCTAAAAACATATTGCTCATCGGCGGAGGCTTTAACGGAGCTCTAAAAGAGATATTAAAATACGATATAGAAAAAGTTTATTATCTTGAGCTGGATCCTGAACTGATCAAAATAGCGAAAAAGCATCTTCCTCCTGATCTTAAAAATGATCTCTTAAATCCTAAAGTTAATATAATAAACACAGATGGATTTTATTTTCTTAAAACAGCTCAACAAAAATTTGATGCTATTATTATCAACCTGCCTGATCCATCAACAGCTTTAATTAACCGGTATTACACAAAAGAGTTTTTTGAATTGGTCAAAAAAAAACTTGATGATAATGGAGTATTTTCCACTCACCTGTCTTTTGCACCTGACCGCCCCACTCCATCTTTAATAGATTTAAACACCTCTGTTTATAATACGTTAAAAAATGTTTTCTCTCAT
>CAZLRI010000166.1:0-5762 GCA_964561745.1 uncultured Pseudobdellovibrionaceae bacterium
CCCGGTTGTCTGCGACGCGTTGTGTTATGGATTGTCACACCCCAATATCTCTCTTTCACTCAGTGTTTTTCTTGAGTTGGGATACAGAAATGTCATGATTGTTTCTTCAAGTAATGACAAGATACACTACATGGATGAGCTTAGTACCCTGACAAGCAATTTTGTTGGGAGAATAAGGGAAGGGGAAGTTATTGATGTTAATGAATTTTCTCCAACTGACATTACGCAACGGTCAGCATCCAATTTCAACGATCTAAAATCTGGCGCGTCACTCATTGAGAATGTACAGATAGGGGTAAGGGTACTTCAGGGGAAGTTACCAGGTCCTTGCGAAGATACTGTTGCGATTAACGCATCTGGTATTATTGTTATGTCCGGAAAGGTAGCAACTCTCAGGGAGGGGTTCGAGCTAGCGATCGAAGCAATTAGGAGCGGTGCTGGATTTCGCAAACTCGAGGAGTTCATTGATGTAACAAAAGGAAGCAGAAAAGCTCTGTCAACCATAATAGGAGAAGGCTAATGAAAAAGATCGTGGCAATCATTTTCGATCTGGATGGAACACTCTACCCAAGAAATAGCCCCTTATACCAGTCCATGTCTTTACTTATTAGACAGTGGTTTCGAATCCAACTAGGAACAGATGATACAGACCACTATGAACGAATGAAACGTATGTATCCAAGCCCACTTGAAGCAATCCAAGTTTTCGAACTAGATATTGCTTCGTTCCATAAAGATGTATTCGACAGGTTGAATCCAGAATTATACCTCACAGAGAATACAAAACTTCAGAATCTTTTGGAACTATTGCCGGGTAAAAAATTCGTGGTGACCCTGTCATCATACAAGTATGCTGAGAGAGTGCTTAAAATATTAGGAGTTAGGCATTTTTTCTCAGATATTATTGTGAATAGCGGAAGCTGGCATACATCAACCAAAATTGATGCCTACGAAACAATCCGTCAGACAAACAACTGGAAACCAACAGAGATATATGTAGTTGGAGATGATCCCTACGTAGATTTACAGGATGCTTATGTGGCGGGTTATCGATGTATTAATGTTTCTGACAGTATTAAATTATTAGGGATTACAACCATAAATACATTAGATGAACTAAATGATATCCTTAGCTAATGTACGGCCAAGAAAGGAGATATGTAATGGATAAACAGCAAATTGAAACCCTGCATAGAATGTTTAGTCGTACAACAGAAGATGTTTTCTCCATGAACGAGTGGAATGATCTTCTTGAGAGTGGTCAACAGCTACGAATCAAGTATGGGGTTGACGTTACAGCCCCATATTTACACATTGGCCACGCCGTGAACCTTTGGATGATGCGAAAACTTCAAGACCTCGGACACAAAGTGATTTTTCTTATTGGTGATTTTACGACTCAGATTGGCGATCCAACCGGTAAAAATAAGACACGACCCATAATTCCCTCTGAGGAAATTAAACGGAATACCTCTGAGTTTATTGAACAGGCAAAGATGGTGTTACGATTCGATGATCCGAATCTCCTTGAGATTAGGAAGAATTCAGAATGGTATAGCACTATGCCAATTGCTGAATTTCTAAAACTTATGTCTCTTGTAACGCATAGTCGGCTTATTTCCCGTGATATGTTCCAAAAACGCATCACAGAAAACGCCGACATCTATCTGCATGAGTTTATCTATCCAATATTGCAAGGGTATGATTCTTTCGTACTAAATTCTGATATTACCATCATTGGTTCGGACCAGCTCTTTAACGAAATGATGGGTCGATTCTACCAAAAAAAATTTGGCCAACGACAACAAGTGATTATCACGACAAAGATCACACCCGGGATTGATGGAGTTGCTAAGCAAAGCAAGAGCCTCGATAATTACATCGGTCTTGGTCACTCAGCACGAGACAAATTTGGGAGAACGATGCGCCTACCGGACACTCTGATTCCAATATACTTCAGAGTATATACGGAAGTGTCGGATTTAGAGTTACAAACCATCGACGCGATGGTGCAGTCAGATCCACTTGAAGCAAAAAAGCAACTTGCTACTGAAATCGTCAGAAGATACCACGGTGACGATGTGTCGAAGGTAGAACGCGAATGGTTCGACCATACGTTCTCTCGGCGCCAAACGCCATCAGATATCCCTAACCTTCTCATGGAAACTACGACCGCTACCGCTCTCGATATCGTTCAGAAGTTCTTTGGCGACAAAAAGAGCAAGAGCGAAATTCGGCGTCTCTTCCAACAAGGAGGAGTGAGTCATAACAACGCGAAGGTCACAGATTCGATGGAACAGATTATTCTGTTAGAAGGTGATGTGTTCCAGGTCGGCAAGCGGATGTGGTTCAAAATTCATCTCCAGTAGGTAAAGTTCTTTTAAAGTTCGACTCATGGGACGGGTTTGATAGGTGTCAAACCTTTCAAATCCGCCCCTTTTGTTTTAAACCGAAAAGAGGTGCTACTGTGGTAGATAACTTTCTCACATCACATGATCTGAGTGTGGTTGTTCAAATCACCTCAGGTCGAAGATGTAAGCATATTTACAGAGTCAGAGACCGGTCAGGCAGAATCCTGATACTCAAGATGGCTGAAGACGATGAAGGCAAGGAAGAGATCCGCAGAAACCTAGAAGGCTATAAGAAACTAGTTTTTCTGGGTCTGGCGTATTTTATTCCGACCATCATGTCTAGCTCGCTTGATGACAAGAAAGGCCACATCCTTATGGAAGATTGCGGAACAGACTTCGCAACTCTCTTGAGGGAAGGTGGGGCTGATCTAGTACCCTATGAACGTTTCGAAATGGAGATAACAAAGGCCTATGCGACGAGTGTGGGTAATGGTCCTGATTCCAACAAACACATCGATTCCCAGATTCAGACTGTACAGGATCTTTATCGAGATTTCTTCCAAACAGCTTTTGGTTCTCAGGAATCAAATGCAGTAATTGAAAACCTCAGAGAGTTTCTTCCTCGAAATTTGTCACGATTCTGTTTCTCAAGCTGGGATTTTATGCCAGGCAACATCTTTATTGGTGATGCTGGCATCAAGTTTGCAGATCCAACAGAGTCCGTTACAGGTGTTCCAATCATCGACTTAGCTTGTCTAGGCGGAGCATTGGGAGACGTATATAACTATCCCCAAGCTTCAAAATGGCTTGATCGCCTTAAGAGGTTTTCTCTGGGACCGCTAGCCGAAATGCTCGGTCTCACTGAAGAAGAAGCGGAGAAGATTTATCTGCTAGGAAGACTTGCTCAAACACTCCTCAGTATGCGATTCTCGATTCAACAACACCCCGCTGGCAACCCTGTTTTTGTCAGTAGAGTAGTAGAATACACGAAACAGTTGTTCCTTCTGAATGGGCAGTCATAATCTGACTGTCCCTTTTATTTTTTATATTTTGTGGTACACTATTTCCATGCAATGTTTATTCTGTGACATCATAAATAATAAGAAAGTAACTCTAAAAGTCTGGGAAAATGATCATTTCCTGATTATTTTAGATATTCGCCCTATTAATCCAGGACATCTTTTGCTTATACCTAAAGTGCATTTCGAAGATATATATGAAATTCCAGAACCTTTGTTTAGCGAGTTATTTCAAATAGCAAAAAAAGTCGCCACTTCATTAAGGAAAGCAGTATCAGCGGTTCGTATTGGGTTGGCTGTCGAAGGCTTCGGTATGCCTCATGTCCATGTCCATTTGGTACCTGTAAATAACGGTAACGAATTAAACCCTGAGAGAGCTAAAAGAGCATCAGAAATAGAGCTACAAGAAATGCATTCAAAACTCGCTGTCTTTTTCAAAGATCTCACATAATCTAAACAAACCCAAAGATCAATAATATTTATTATGAGGCTATTTTTAAGTGGATTACTAATGATATGTTTAACAATAAACAAAAAGAATTAAGAGAAGAACAAGCAGAAGTAAGAGCGAAAATGGCAACCTATGAGCAAGAAGAAAACTACTACACTACGGCCAGCACTGTGTTAAACCTTGCTCAACTCGCTATTTATTTTTGATTATTTAATTTTTACTTGAATTTTCAACGATTTTTATCTCCTCTGGGGTGAGGTTGTAGAGTTTATAAACCATTTGGTCAATTTGGTGTTCGTAGTCATGGACTTTAGCTTGTTTTGCGGAATTTTCTAAATAATCGCTGATTTTGGTAATTGCCAAAATTTTATCAACAATTTCAATAAATTGCTTTTGCTCTAACCCTAAAATTTTTTTTATAGGAATTTCTGAAAGAGGTACTTGGAAAAGATCTAAAATTTCCCCTTTTCTTTTTCCGCTTGTTCATAAGCCAGGCCTACTTTTTCCATAATAGTTTTTGCTAAAAACTCCCCTGCTTTGGTTAAATAATAAATTGTGACAACCTAAAGATAACCAAAAAGCGGATATCTCGAAATAAAGTAACAAGAAATATCCGCCTATTATGTATAATAGTGAGAAAACTAACTGATATCTAGCATTCTAGTATTGCTCCAGCCAACAACCTCGTTGCGTTTTATTGCACTCCATCCCGCATCTTTCAAGTCAGCAATTATTTCATCAAGCACTTCCTCGCGAAGGTCTGGGGGGATATTAATAGTCATTGTATTCCCGGAATAACCCCTCAATGCTTTATTGATTTTTGTACAAAAAGCTGTCTTGTCTTCTTCGTTCTCTTTTGAACGAATTTCAATAATTGAGGCTTTGGTGAGAAAGTTAAACTTTTCCATTTATTGCCACTCCTTTCATTATTTTGAATTTTAACTAAAAAACCACTATTATTTATATTACTCTTGAATTCTGCTATACTTTTACCACATATTCTCCAGAATATCAAGGACAGCTTTTTCGAATTATAATCCCAATCAAAAATACCGTCTTATTTTATAAAAAGAGTATAATTAAGATAAAATAATTTTTAATCTATGGTCAATAAAACAAACTTTTCGTTCAAAAAAGATAAGTATAAGAGTGCTCGCGGAGGATATTCACGGCTATTAAATGTTTGCTGTCGCAAGTGCGAGAGCATTATTGTTGTTTATCAAAAAGATGGTCCTGGCAATTTACGACGACTATATTTTGATAGAATATTTAGCCCTGAAAATTTAACTGGCTTGCAAGCTCTAATCATAGAAAATGTGCCTGAACTAAAATGTAAAAAGTGTAATAGAGTGCTTGGCACGCCCTATATTTTTGAAAAAGAAAAAAGAAAAGCTTTTCGCCTATACCAAGACGCGGTTATTAAACGAGTAAGAAAATTAAGTGAGTAGTGAGAATTTGTTTAGCTCTATAAATCTTCTTCTGTTAGCACTCTTATCCCGTTCTTTTTTAATAAAGCGGCGGTAACTCCATCGCCCTCAATTAATGTGTCTGAAAAATTACCATCATAAACTTTGCCACAGCCACAAGAAGGGCTTTTTTGTTTTAAAATTGCTTCCTTAATACCAAAAAGCTTGGCCAAAACTAAAACTTGTTCTGCTCCTTTTATAAAATTCTCAGAGACATCTTTCCCTGATTTCGTTATAACATTAACTCCCTTTTGCTCTGACGGCTCTCTTGGAGTTGGCAAACCACCTAATTGTTCTGGGCAAATAGGGATTAGAGTTTCTTCTTTAGACAATTCAATAACCTTATCATTTGGCTTACTCCTGCCATCATATCGACATTGTATTCCTAATAAACAAGCACTACATAATTTCATATATTTTAATTGTAAATAACCCTGCGGCAGAGACCGCAGGGCGTTAAGCGCCGAGGTCAAAG
>CAZLRI010000167.1:0-5735 GCA_964561745.1 uncultured Pseudobdellovibrionaceae bacterium
ACTTGTCCTGTCTTTAAGGTGGATTTGATAAGTTTGTCCATTTTGTCGAATTTATTTAGTTTTGAAAAATCAGATAAATCGAGCGAAACAAGCCCTGAAGCAGCAGCTTGTAATTGATGGTGGATAGATTTTGTTTGTCCGCTGATAAGCAGAGATGCGGTCATGATAACAGCGAGCAGGGCTATGATCGCGCTTGTAAAAAAGATAAAAGCTGTAATTTTAGATTTGAGAAAATAGAACATTACGACTCACCAAACCAATATCCAACGCCGCGTTTATTATGGATAAGCTGTTTTTCAAAATCTTTGTCAATTTTTAAGCGAAGGTTGGCAATAGAGACTTCTACAACATTGCTTCCCGGATAATGATTTAAATCCCATACTTGATCAAGAATCTGTGTTTTTGAGAATACTTGACCCGGATGTCTGGACAAGAGGCATAATATTCTAAACTCCTTACCGGTCAAATCAATGCGCTTATCTCCTCTAAAAACTCGTTGGGAAGAGAGGTTTATTTTTAAATCTTTATAAGTAATAACATCTTTTTTAATTGATGCTGTTGTTGCTCCCCTGCGTGTAATTGCCCGAATCCTTGCTATTAGCTCTGAAACATGAAATGGTTTTCCAAGATAATCATCAGCACCTTCTGTTAGTCCTTCAACTTTATCTTCAACATCTGACAGGGCGCTTAATACCAATATTTTAATGTTTGGCTGAAGCTGGCGAATGGTATTTATTTCATTAAGGGAATCATCTCCCTGTAAAAGGCGATCAAGAATCAAGGCATCATATTTATTTGTTTTGATTGTAGTTAAGAGATCAGACAGGGTTATGACATTGTCTACAACAAACCCTGCTTCTTCAAGCGCGTTTTTTATAAAAATTCCTACCTTACGTTCATCTTCAGCAATTAATATCTTCATAATTTGTTAACAGCTGCATAGTTAGCAGTGCTGTTGCAAACAGACAATAGGCATAAGTGGTGTATCAAAATCAAGAAGGAAATCATTTAAACACGCTAATCTTCCCAAATTCACCGTCAAAGCCGGGCTGTATATGAATCTTGCCAGACCGCATTCTTTTAATAGCTTCGCCAATCATGGGAATATTACTCTTGCTTATCTCATCAATCGAATGTTGATAAAGGATATCTATTTCAGGTCCGAAGTTTTCAATCATTGAGTTATATTTAGTCATAACTTTCTTGCTTTTTGTTCCACATTTAATAATTTCAGAAAGCATTTCAGCCAAAGGGATTATATGATAACACGGTAGTGCGGATTTTGGTTTTTCTCCTTCTTGTCTTTTTGCAAGTGTTTCAACACGATATAGCACTCCTATTGTCAGAGGTTTTTTACATACAGGACATATATCTTTATTTTTTATACTCTCTGAAGGATGCAGGCAAACTCCGCATTTGCGGTGGCCATCCATATGATACTTTCCCTCTTCAGGATATAGATCAAATGTTCCAAGACAGCGAGACGGATCTTTGCTTTTTAGAGCATCGCGTAAGGCATAGTAGGAGAGATCAATATCAAATATATTTGCATTGCGAGCTAAATTAGAAGGCGAATGAGCATCAGAATTGGAAACAAGTGTTAATCTGTCCAACTCTGGTATTCGCCAGTTCATAGGAGGGTCTGAAGATAGTCCGGTTTCAGCTGCAAATATCTCTTTGAATAACTCCTCAAAACATTCTTCAATTGAATCAAAGCCGGATTTTGAACCAAGAACAGAAAACCAAGGTGTCCATATATGTGCTGGGATAAGAAAACCATCGCTTGTTGTATCCAGTAGTATTTTTAATAGTTTTTTTGCATCAAGCCCGAGTATTGGTCTTCCATCTGATTTAATGTTTCCGATTGCATCAAGTTTGGAATTAAATTTTTCTGCACTTGCAAGATCAGGAACAAAAATCACATGGTGATTTTTCCTTGTTTTATCATTTTTCTTGTAGATGTTGCTGATTTCACACTGTAGAATAAAACGCACTTTATTTCTGCATGATAGGGGAATATCTTTATCACATGATTTTGCGATGTTATCTTTTAATTTAAAAAAACCGGGTTCTGCTGGTTCCAATTTTTCCTTAATCTCTTTAAACCAGAGAGGGTGAGTAAAATCACCGGTTCCCACGAGCGTTATCCCTTTTATCTGAGACCAAATGTAGAGATGCTCCAGATCAAGGTTCTTTGCCGTTGCTCTTGAAAATTTTGAATGTACATGTAAATCAGCGATGAATTTCATAAGGTATATACCATCTCTCTTTTCAATTTGTGGAATTTAGGGCAATTAATAAACAGAAATTTCTGTAAAGGAGTATATTATGAATAAAAGATTTTTAGCAATTTTATTATTTGTCATTAGTTTTTACCCATTTGGTGTTATGGCAAACGATTCCGAAGCTACAATAGCCGCAGGTGGATTGGAATTGGTAAATAATAAGGATATTTCAATTGAGTCCGAAGATCTATATATCTCAGAAGATATTATAAAGGTTAATTATATTTTTAAAAACAACTCTGATAAAGACATTAAGACTCTTGTTGCGTTTCCTTTAGCGCCAATCTTGGAAATTGCAGAAGATGAATATGATGGAAATGTTGAGGTTAATGCTGACAATCCGGTTAATTTTTATGTGACAGTAAATAAGAAGCCAGTTAAGTTTAAGATTGAACGTAAAAAGAATAAAGATAATTCAATCAATATCAAATATTATTGGGAACAGACATTTCCTGCAAACAAGTTTACAAAAGTATTTCATAGGTATCAGCCTGTTATGGGAGGATGGTTTGTTTGTGAGCCAAGAGAAGATGACAGTTGTGAAACAGATTTGACAAAATTTAACAATGAATATTGTGTTAGCAAAGATCTTGGCAAGTGGATGAAAAAGACATGGGCATCAAGAAGCAACGGAGAATATAGTAGTTTGTTGATGCTAAAAAATATTGTTTATATTCTTAAAACAGCAAACAACTGGTCAGGGCCTATTAAGGATTTTAAATTAAAAATAGAGAAACCATCAAAAAATGCCAAGCTTTCTTATTGCTTCCCGGGCAGTGTTGATAAAAACAGCCCGACAACATATGAAATAAAGAGAAAGAATTTTGTTCCGGAAAAAGACTTGGATATAGTGATATTAGAATAGCTAGTGTAGTGTCCCTAACGCTTTTTTATAATATTTTCTATTCCCTCCCACTTTCAGCCAGAGGCTGATCCGCCTTTGGCGGAGTGGGGAGGGCTAGGGAGGGGGCGGACGTGAATCGTTGTCATCCTTGGGCTTGTAGTTTGTCATTCTCGTGGCTTGGTCACGGGATTTCTGGATCCCTGCAAGTGGTAGCCGCACCCTTTTCTGTCAGAGGCGGATCCCCTCCAGAGGCGGGCAGGCGCCCTTCGGCGGAAGGGTACGTAATTTGCGCAGGCTGAAGCCTGCGGCTACCAAAATATTGCGTTTGGTGACTTCGGAAACACCCTTTTTCGCGGGGATGACAAGTTAATTGTGGAACACTATACTAACTTAGGAGAAAATATGGGAGAAAAATTATTAATTCAGATTGTTACTGTTTTGTTGTTAGGTCTCTTCTTTTTTAAGATTTCGAATAAAATTTTAAACAAATATTTGATTGTTCCATATTATGCTGCAAAAAAACTTTTTTCTTGGGCTATTAGGAATAGTGAAGTTAAGCGTAAAATTCTTATAACAGTCGGGATACTGCTTGTTGTTAAGATCCTTACTCTTTGTGTTCCTCTGCCTCTAATTAATGCTGATGTGATCAGCAGGTTTATTGATATTGATTTTCTTTTTAACTCTTCTGCAATGAGCTTTGTTGTTTTTGGGTTGGGTTTGATTCCATTATTTTCTGCATGCTTGTTGCTTCAGGTCGCTTCAATTTTGATTCCCCCTCTTCGTCGCATGCTGTTTGGAGGAGAAGCTGGAAGAACAAAACTTATAACATATACATATATAATAACTGTTTGTTTATCTTTAATACATGCATATGGACTCAGTTTGGCTTTGGAAAAATTTTTGGGGCTTGGTATGGGAATAACTACAACAAGCGCGTGGGAATTTCGTATTTTGGCGACTATCACTATGACAGCCGCAGTTGTTGTCCTTCTTTTTGTTGCAGGTTTAATCAACAGGTATGGAATAGGCAATGGTATAGCATTGATAGTTGTGTCAGCTACAGTATTTGAAATAATATATATGGTGTATCAGATTTTTGCAAATGCAACAGTGCCTGTAATTGTTATGTTTCTAATATTAATTGCAGCATTTATCTACTTTGCTGTTTCTATAACTATAAGATCTAAAAGCGTTGAGCTTCAAAACATATCCAAGCAACAAACCATATCTGTCCCTATTAGGGTGAGCTGGGTTGCCAAGCAGCCGCTTGTATGGGCTGGAACAATTCTTCTTCTTCCAGCAACGCTGGCTCAATTTTTTCCAAACATACAAAAACCATTTGAATTTTTAATCCAGAATAATTGGTTGAATATCTTTATGTATGCAGTTCTGATCTTTGTTTTTACTTATTTATATTCCTTAATAATATTTAAGCCGGGCTATGTTCAGGATTTAATGGATAAATATGGATATGTTATTCCCAGCATTGAAAAGGAAAATGCTAAAAAATATTTGAAAAATAATCTTTTTATAATTCAGATTGTGACCGGTATTTTTTTGTTTATAACCATGTTAATACCTTACCTGATTAGTAAAACTTCTGAGATTCCATATTCTATTACAAGTATTATTGTATTAGGTTCAGGCGCTGGTTTGCTTGGGTTGATTGGAGTGTGCTATGATCTTATTTGTCAGATAACTTTCTTTAAGGAAAAAGATCTTTCTGGAGTAAAACAATGGGAAGTTTGTTATGTGGCTTTTGATGAGATAGAAGCAGAGATGATACGCGGGTATTTAAAAGGAAATGGCATTGATGTGCTGGTAGAGCCAATAAGATTTACATGGGGCATCCCTATCAGGACAATAATAGATCAGTACAGAATATATACGCATCTGGACAAGACCAAGGAGGCAAGAGGTAGAATCAATTAATAATAAACATAAATTTATCTTATTAGCATATAATACTTTTCATATGCGCCGAGATCAATAATTTCGCCAAATATACGCTCACTTCCATCCATGTCTGTAGTTACATCTTCAGGCATAAAGGCATTGTTTCCAGCATTGATAGCAGGGCTGCCCAGGGTTAGCCTAAAATTATTAGCATCTGGATTTATAAAAATATTGGTGCCAGCCGGAATATTTATATTATTACCGCCATTCCTTCCACATGCATTTATCCATGCGCCGCCAGCATCAAAGCAGTTTTGAACTGCACTATAACTGATTGAAGGAGTATTTGTTCCTGCTGGAGAATTAAACATCCCTCTTGAATTTTGAACAATCAAACAGTTTCTTATAACCGGACTGCTGCTAGCAGTATTAAAGATTGGTCCACCATTAGTAATGGCGGTATTTTTAGTCAAAGTAACATTAGTCAAAATAGGGCTGCTTTCTTCATTTTGTATGCCCCCTCCAATATTTGCAGTGTTATTACTAAATAAGACGTTAGTTAAACTGGGATTGGAATCATCCATATTGCTCATTCCTCCACCGCTTTGAGCCTCGTTTTCACTAAATATTGTATTCACTATCACAGGCGAGCTCATATTATTAGAAATTCCACCGCCATAAGTGAAAGTACTATTGCCACTTATTACAAC
>CAZLRI010000168.1:0-5723 GCA_964561745.1 uncultured Pseudobdellovibrionaceae bacterium
TACAACATCCTCCATTCACCTCCATTAAAAGCAAATCTCTCTTATCACTTATGTGCAGAGTTGGTCATTTTGTTTTGCGGGGGCTATAGTTGATATTAAGTTATAAATTTAAGTTTAGTGGAATGTGTTTTTTAAGGGGGAACACATCACCTAATACGAATTAAATAAGGGCACCTCTAAAAATTATGTTCGTTACGAAAAAATATAATCTGCGTCGAGACGAGGAAGATGAGAAAAAAGCGCGGAGGTGTAGTCATAGCGCTACATTGAGCACTTTTTGTAAAATCTGACGAAGTCGCAGACCAGAGTATGTTTTTGCAGTAGAAGATAGTTTTTAGAGGTGTCCTAAAGAAAGGGGAGACGTTATGGCTAAAAAAGACGAATATGTTGTTGGCTTGGATATTGGAACAACAAAGATTTGTGCTATCGTAGGTGAGGTTTCTGAAGAAGGAATAGATATCATAGGTATTGGATCCCATCCATCTAAGGGATTAAGAAAAGGGGTTGTTGTCAACATTGAGAGTACCGTCTCTTCAATTAAGAGTGCTGTTGAGGAGGCGGAATTAATGGCTGGCAGCGAAATATCATCTGTTTATGCCGGCATAGCAGGCGGTCATATTAAAGGAATAAACAGTCATGGTATAGTAGCAATCAAGAATAAGGAAGTTGTGCAGACAGATGTTGATCGTGTAATTGATGCATCACAGGCCGTATCTATCCCCCTTGATAGAGAAGTCATACATGTCATACCGCAACAGTTTATTGTAGATGAACAGGATGGTGTGAGGGATCCTATAGGCATGAGCGGTGTTCGTCTCGAAGCAAAGGTGCATATTGTAACAGGAGCGGTAACCTCTGCACAGAATATTATCAAATGTTGCAACAGGGCAGGTCTTAATGTGAATGATATTATACTTCAGCAGCTTGCATCAAGCGAGGCTTCGCTCTCTACAGATGAGAAAGAGTTGGGTGTTGTTTTGGTTGATATTGGAGGTGGAACTACAGATGTTGCTGTGTACTCAAACGGAAGTGTTATGCATACAGCTGTTATCACAATTGGCGGAAATCACCTGACTAATGATATTGCTGTTGGGCTTAGAACTCCGGCCCATGAAGCTGAAAGGATCAAACTGAAATATGGATGTTCTACGACAGGCTTGGTCCATAAAGATGAAACAATCGAAGTGCCTTCAGTTGGAGGAAGAAATCCGCGCGTTCTTTCACGTCAGATATTAGCTGAAATCATAGAGCCAAGGATGGAGGAGATATTTACGCTTATTCAACAGGAGATTATTCGTTCAGGTTATGAAGATATGATTGCAGCGGGCATTGTGTTAACCGGCGGCACATCAGTAATGGAAGGGGTTCCTGAGTTAGCTGAACAGATATTTAATCTTCCTGTTAGAAGAGGAAGCCCTAAAGGGATTGGCGGGTTGGTAGATGTTGTAAGAAGCCCCATGTATTCTACTGGTGTTGGTCTTGTTCTTGTTGGGAGCAAAACCGCGGAGAATAAGAGATTTAAAGTAAAAGACAGAAACATTTGTTCTAAGGTCAGAGGCAGAATGAAAGAGTGGTTAGGTGAAATGTTTTGAAAATTATGTATAAAATTTTTTCATTTAAAGATAAAAAGATAAATAGAAAGGGGGAATCATGTTTGAATTAGTTGATAATATAGCATCGAATGCAAAGATAAAGGTAGTTGGTATAGGTGGTGGTGGTGGAAACGCTATAAATACTATGATGGAGCTGTATATAGATGGAGTGGATTTTATAGCCACAAATACAGATATTCAAGCTTTAAGAGTCAATTCAGCTCCAACCAAAATTCAGGTTGGACGAGAATTGACAAAAGGGCTGGGTGCTGGCGCAAATCCTGATATAGGAAAGAACGCAGCGCTGGAAGATCAAAGAAGTATAGTTGAAGCAATTCAGGGAGCAGATATGGTTTTTATCACTGCAGGAATGGGTGGTGGAACAGGAACCGGCGGCGCTCCTGTAGTTGCAAAGCTGGCAAAGGAGATGGGGGCTCTTGTTGTAGGTGTGGTTACAAGGCCGTTTACTTTCGAAGGCCGGCATAGATCATTGCAAGCAGATAAAGGTATAGCTGAACTTCGTGATGCAGTTGATACTCTAATTACTATTCCAAATGAAAAATTATTAACTATAGTTGGTAATGATGTAACAGTTGCTGAGGCATTTAAGAGAGCTGATGAGGTTTTACATCAGGCAGTTAAGGGAATTTCAGATCTAATAACAGTGCATGGTCTGATCAATCTTGATTTTGCAGATGTCAGGACAGTAATGAATGAAATGGGCATGGCGCTTATGGGCACAGGCGAAGCAGAGGATGAAGGAAGGGCTCTTGATGCAGCTACTAAAGCTATTTCATCTCCGCTTTTGGAAGATATGTCAATTAAAGGGGCAACAGGCATACTTATTAATATTACAGGTGGTCCGGATATGACATTGCATGAGATTAGTGAGGCTTCAAAGGTAATTCAGGGTGAAGCACATGATGATGCTAACATTTTGTTTGGGGCAGTTATTGATGAGAAAATGGAAGGTAAAATTAGGGTCACTGTTATTGCAACTGGTTTTAATAAGCCTATTCATAAATCAATGCGCCAGATGGCATCACAGAGTGCATCTTTAAAATCAAATATAGCAAATGTAGCACAGGTGTCTCATGTGCAGTCTGTAAAGTCGCAATTGTGGAAAACCCCACAAGTTAGCCAAAACACTTTGGTTAATCAAATAGCTCACACCAGAACTCAATCGAGTTTTCCGGCAGGCGCTACCAGAAGAGCCCCATATGAAGACCAGTTGTCTATAAGTACGGAAATGCCACTTGCTAAAAAGGTCTTTTTTAGCGAAACAAAAGAAACAATGCCAGAAACTACGACGGTACCTGATTATGGTGAAGATGAGTATGATATCCCTACATTTTTAAGAAAGCAGGCTGATTAAAAAACAGTTGTTAGTATTTAGTTGATGGTCGTTAGTTGTTGAAAAACTAACAACCATCGATTATGTAGTCTTATAATGCTCGCTATTTTTTTGAGTTATAGTAGTTTAAGAAAAAATATTAATTTTCATTTTTCAATATTGAGGCTCTGATGAATTCAAAAAAGATTATAACTCTTCTGGCAATGCTAATGTTAATAAGCTCTTGCGCTAAAGATCGTATGGAGTCGAGGCATAGAAATCCATCAGAAAGAAATCGTTTTGCAAGAGAACATAATCTAAGTAAGTTGCCGAATTCAGAAATCCCGTTGGAAGTTAATGAACGTGTTATTGCTTGGCTTGATTACTTTCAGGGCCCTTGCAGAGACCGTTTTCAGAGATATATGGAGCGATCAGGTAGATATAGAAATATGATGCAGGATATTCTTAGAAAAAACGGGTTACCTGAGGATCTGATTTATCTTGCCATGATTGAAAGCGGATTTTCTCTTAATGCTTATTCAAGCGCACGTGCAGCAGGACCATGGCAGTTTATAAACAGCACTGGGAAACATTATGGATTAGCTATTAATTCATGGGTGGATGAAAGGCGCGATCCTGAGAAAGCTACATATGCAGCAGTAAGATATTTAAAAAATCTCTATGATGAATTTGGTGATTGGTATTTAGCAATGGCAGGCTATAATGCAGGAGAAGGAAAGGTTAGAAAAGCTATTGCAAAGTTGGGGACAAAGGATTTTTGGAAATTAGCAGATGCAGGTGGAAAATATTTTAAGGCAGAAACCAGAGATTATGTCCCTAAATTTATTGCAGCTGCTATTATTGCCAAGATGCCGGAAAACTTTGGTTTTGAAAAAATTAATTATCAGGATCCTCTTGATTATGAAATTGCCACAGTTGATTCACAAACAGATCTTAAAGTAATATCTGAATGTGCTGGAGTGGATCATGAAGAGGTTTTGCTTCTAAATGCTCATCTGATCAGTGGAGCAACTCCACCAAGTGCTAAAGATTATATTGTGAAGCTCCCAAAGGGAAGTGTTGAACGATTTAAGGTTAAGTATGCTGCTCTTCCAAAAAGCGAAAGAATTCTTATTGTTTATCATAAAATTAGAAAAGGGGATACTATCAACAGTATAGCTCATCGATATGGAGTTTCAAAAGAATCTCTATTGTCAGCTAATAATATGTCTAGAAAACATATGAACCGGATTCACACAGGCAGGACATTGCTTATTCCTAAGGGCGGATATGCTAAATATGCAGGATCTTCATCTTCAGAAGGGAATAAAGGAAGTTCTTCTGGAACAAAGATTAGTAAACTAGTTTACTACAAAATTAATAATGGTGATACTTTGGGTGGAATAGCAAATAAGTATGGTGTCAAGGTTTCCCAGATTGCAACTTGGAATTCAATTTCAACAAAAAAACATTTAAGAGTTGGACAGAAATTAAAAATATACCAGAAAGTCGTGAGTTCAGAGGAGACGCAGGTAGCTGCTAATGCAAAAACAGAATCCAAACCAGTCTTAGATACAAAATCAAATACAGTTCACAAAGTTGCGTCAGGAGAGACTCTTTGGTCGATATCCAGAAAATATAGCCTTACAGTAAGTGAACTCAAAACATTAAATAATCTTGGCGATGCTAGTAAGATTAAGGCTGGTCAAAAATTGATTGTGGCAAAAGCAGCTCAGGTTTTAGACCCTTCAGCAACTGAGTCAACAATAGCTGCTGATGTTTCAGTTAATAATGATGATACAGTTACAGAAACAGCTACTACATATACAGATGTTGAAAAAGATGTTGCTTCTGAAAAGATTCCTGAAAATGTAAGTGTAGGTATGCAAAATCATAAGTTGCAACAAGGTGAGACATTGGGTGGGTTGGCAAGAGATTATGGCGTGCGTGTATCAGATTTAATGGCTTGGAACAATATAAAGGATCCAAGAAAGATTCGAGCTGGAAAGGTTTTGAAAATTAAAAGCAAAGATGCTGCTAAAGGACAAAACGCTGCAGTAGAGAGAAAAGTGGAAAATAAAGACTCTACACAAAAGACGCATAAGGTTCAAAAAGGAGAGGCTCTGGTGTTAATTGCCAAAAAATATGGGGTTAAGGTCTCAGACCTAATGGCGTGGAATAATATAAATAATCCTAAAGCAGTTCGTGCAGGGCAGGTTCTGGTATTAAAGGGAAGTAGTAGTGTGAGTTCATCAAATGATATTGATGTAAGCCATGCTCCTGTTAAAGAAGAAAACGTGCCTAAAGAAATTCCAGTAACTTTATCTAATGAAACTCCTTCTGAAACATCTTCTATCAAATATCAGGTAAAGTCAGGTGATACTTTATGGGATATTGCACGTAAACACGGAGTTAGCATCTCTGATATACAGACATGGAATAATCTTTCAGACCCTTCAATGGTAAAACCCGGTGATTTTTTAGCTATTAGCAAATAGTAACCAGTTGATTTTAGTGTAGGAATAATTATGGTAACATTCGTCTTAAACTTGCACGAAATGGTGTAAGTGTATTAATTTAATAAGAAAATACAAAAAAACAAATCACAAAATAAAAAACAATGAGTTTTCTTTTAAAATGTCATTCCTGCGTCCGCCATAGGACGGATCAGCCTCTGGCTGAAAGGCAGGGATCCAGAGGCACTTGAATTATAACTGGATTCCCGCCTACGCGGGAATGACAACTTGGAAGTTTTTTCTTTATTAGCAGTTTTTTTGCAACTTATTTACGAAAGAACC
>CAZLRI010000169.1:0-5719 GCA_964561745.1 uncultured Pseudobdellovibrionaceae bacterium
GCACTTGATGCGGGATCCAGAAAAAACTGGGAAGAACTAGATTCCCGTGTCAAACACGGGAATGACAAACGTAGAGCACGATGTTATTCCATGATGTGTTTTATATGTGTCTTACTAATGGCGAGTGTTTTTTTTACTGCTTCAGATGTGTTTGCCGGAGGGCCGTTTGTGGTTGATACTGTTAATGAAACCGGAACAGCACAAAGATGGCAGGATGATACGCTTATGTGGTATTCAGACGCAGGAGATCTTGCAACTGGTGTTTCTAATGCAACAGCAGTCAGGTGGGTTACAGATGCTATTGACAAATGGCTTCAAGCTTCAATTCAAACAGAGAACAGGACAACATATGTTGATGCTACAAATGTAAAAGCAGCTTATCAAGGCAGCATAGGTTTTGATATTGATGAAACAAATTATACTACTTTTCTTTCACAGGAACCTGGTCCAACTGTTATAATCTTTGATAAAGGAGGAGAGATTCTTAAAAAAGAGTTTCCTGAATCATATCATTTTATTCCAGGAATAACACAGTTGATCCTGTCTTCTCCAAATGGAAAAAAGATCCTCAAAGGGGTGATTGTTTTAAATGGTTTGGTTTTGGATGAAAACACCCTTACGCCGGAACAGTTTCAGGCGCCTGTTCTTCATGAGCTTGGTCATTTGTTTAATCTGGATCACTCTCAGGTTAATCTGGATATCGCGGATTTATGCACGTTAGCAGGTGATTGCACCGGCAGTCAGTATATACCAACCATGTTTCCTGAGCTTAAAACCTATATGCAAAGAACTCTTACTACAGATGATAAAATAACTATATCATGGTTATATCCAAGCGAAGATTTGGATGGAAAATTTTGTAAGATTACTGGTAAGGTCGAAGATGATAATGGCAATCCTCTTCAGGGGGTGAATGTAGTCGCACGTCGGGTTAATGATGGCTTGTCAGTAACAAGAGATGATGCAAGATCAATGGTGTCAGGAGTTTTATATCCAGCATGTTCTGTTAATAACGATGGTGGTTACTATCTTTATGGCATTATCCCCGGAAAAACATATGAAGTAATTTATGAGCCATTAACGGAAAAATATACGTTAGATGCTTCTGGATTTGAGCCTCTTGACGATCCTCCCTCTGGTTTTGAATCAGGTAATATTGTGGATACTCATGAATCAACCACTATTAGTTGTGCAACTGCAGGAGAGACTATTCAAATGCAAACCATTAAGATTGATACAAACAATCCATGTGTTGTTGTTGGGGATGATGATGATAATGATAATAATGAATCTGTTGATAACACTGCCACCAAGAGCAGCGGGTGTTCGTTAATTGTTCGTTAATTGTATGAGAAAGAAAACAAGACAGATATCAGTTGGTGGTATTAATATAGGTGGCGGGGCGCCAATAGTTGTTCAATCCATGGCAAACACCAGAACAAGTGATATCAAATCCACAGTCGAGCAGATTAAAAGGCTTGAGAGGATTGGGTGTGAAATTGTGAGAGTTGCTGTGCCTGATGAAGAAGCTGCAAACTCTTTGCGAGATATTAAGAAAAATATAAACATCCCACTTATTGCAGATATTCATTTTCAGCATAAACTTGCATTAATATCATTAGAAAATGGCGTTGATGGTTTGCGTATCAATCCCGGCAATATCGGTTCAGAGAAACGCGTTAAAGAAGTTGTGCAGGAAGCCAAGTTGCGTCAGGTGCCTATAAGGATAGGTGTTAATAGCGGGTCAGTAGAAAAAGATCTGTTAGATAAATTCGGTTCTCCAACACCTGAGGCATTGGTGTTGTCAGCGTTAAAGCATGTCAGAATCCTTGAAGATTTGAATTTTTATGATATCAAAATCTCTGTAAAAGCATCAAATGTTAGAGATACAATAGAAGCATATCAAATGTTATCTAATAAAGTGGATTATCCTCTTCACCTTGGTGTTACTGAAGCAGGAACGTTGCTGTGCGGGGCAATTAAATCAGCGCTTGGAATTGGAACATTGCTTCAGCGGGGAATAGGCGATACTATCCGCGTATCTCTTACAGCAGAACCTGAAGTTGAGATAAAAGCTTGTTATGAAATTCTTGCTTCATTGGGTTTAAGAAAAAGACCGTATGCTGAAATCATCTCATGCCCAACATGCGGGCGCTTGCAGATAAATTTACAGGATCTGGTTTCTAGAATAGAAAAAAGATTAGAAGGCGTTAATCTGCCTATTAAGATAGCTGTCATGGGATGCGTGGTAAATGGCCCGGGAGAAGCAAAAGAGGCTGATATCGGAGTGGCTGGAGGAGATGGCAAAGGTGTTATTATAAAACATGGAAAGATTATTCGCACATGCGATGAAGATAAAATTGAAGAAGAATTAATGAAAGAGATAGAATTGTTGTCGCAAAGTATAATGGAGGTAAAAAAATAATGTATTACTCGAAACTTCTTATTCCAACTTTAAGAGAAGCACCAAATGATGCAGAGGTGGTAAGCCATAAGCTTATGGTTCGCGCAGGTTATATAAGAAAAGTGGCTTCTGGAATATATACGCTTCTTCCATTATGTTTTATGGTAATTAAAAGAATAGAAAATATAATTAGGGAAGAGATGATAGCATCTGGTGCTCAGGAACTTTTACTTCCAATTGTTATGCCGTCAGAGTTGTGGAAGGAAACAGGTCGATGGGATGCATATGGAAAAGAACTGTTAAGATTTAAAGATAGGCATGACAGAGATTTTGTGGTTGGCCCAACTCATGAGGAAGCAATTACAGATTTAGTGAGAAATGAAATAAGGTCATATAGGGAGCTTCCGAAAAATCTTTTTCAGATTCAGACAAAGTTTCGTGATGAGATAAGACCGCGATTTGGATTAATGAGAGGTCGGGAATTTATAATGAAAGATGGTTATTCATTTGATCGTGATGAAAAAGAATCTCTGAAGGTTTATAAAGATATGTTTGAAGCCTATAAGCGCATATTTAAAAGATGCGGTCTTGAGTTTAGGCCTGTTGAAGCAGCTACAGGTACAATTGGCGGTTCTTTGTCTCATGAGTTTCAGGTGTTGGCAGACTCGGGTGAAGACGAGATAGTTTCATGTGATAGTTGCGAATACTCTGCCAATGTTGAAAAAGCAGAGATTGGAATAAAACAATCCAAAGACAAAGATGTGGGGCGCAAAGAAACAAAAAACAAATATAAAGAAGTGAAAACTCCGGAAAAGAAAACAGTCGAAGAGGTTTGTGAGTTTTTAAAAACAGATCCTAAAAATATTGTTAAGACATTGATCTTTGAAACAGACAAAGGACCTATTGCAGGGCTTGTGAGAGGCGATTATTCTTTAAAAGAGATGAAGTTAAAAGATGCTGCTGGTTCTGAATGGTGTCATTTTGCAAGCGAGGAGATTGTTAATGAAACAACAAAAGGGCCTTCCGGCTTTTCAGGACCTATAGGGCTTGAAATTCCAATATACGCGGATTTCTCTTTGTTAAATATGAGTGATTTTGTTGTAGGCGCAAACAAAGAAGGTATGCATTTTACAGGTGTTAATCTAAATGATTTTAAAATCACAAAATTGGTAGATATAAGACGTGCTGTAAGTGGAGATCAATGCCCACGCTGTAATGGCAAACTAAAGGAGTTTAGGGGTATAGAAGTTGGACAGGTTTTCTATCTTGGTAAAAAATATAGTGAGCCTATGAAAGCAGTTTATTTAGATGAAAACGGGGAAGAGAAAACTATGGTGATGGGGTGCTATGGCATAGGTGTTGGTCGCACAGCAGCTGCAGCTATAGAACAGAATCATGATGAAAAAGGAATCTGCTGGCCACTTCCGATTGCTCCTTTTATGGTTGAAATTATTCCTTTATCAATTGATGGTGATGTTAGAAAAGTTGCAGATGATTTATACGAGCAATTAAAATTCTCTAAGATAGATGTTTTGTTTGATGACAGAGATGCAAGAGCTGGTGTGAAATTTACAGATGCGGATCTTATCGGTATTCCATACCAGATAGTTATAGGTGCCAAAGGATTGGCTGCTGGTCTTATTGAAATAAAGGAGAGAAAGACCGGCAATGTAGAAAAAATTAAGCCAGATGAAATTGTGAATTATTTTAGGTCAATAGTATTTGGTTCTTAGTTAATAGTTATTGATTTTAAGCCAACGACCAACGACTAACAGGGGGATATATGAAGAAAAAGATTCCATCAAAAGACAGACTGATAGTTGGTTTACTAGCAAGTACAATGAAAGAAGCAACTAAGCTGGTAAAGCTTCTTAAAAAAGATGTAAGTATGTTTGAAGTAAACCTTCCACTTTATACAGTTCTTGGACCTGATGTTATAAAGATGATTCATCATGAAGGAGGAAAGGTTTTTTTAGATCTTAAATATCATGATATCCCGTCTACTGCTGCCAGAGCTGTTGGAATGGCTACAAAATTAAAAGTTGAAATGTTAACAGTTCATGCATCAGGTGGATGTGATATGTTGACCCAATCAGTTGAAGCAGCTTGTGATGCTGCAGGCAGCAAATCAGCTAAACCTAAAATTTTAGCAGCAACAGTGCTTACCAGCATGGATTCTATGGGTGATATTGGTATACAGTTTGAAGTGCGTGAGCAGGTAGTACGGTTGGCAAAGATGTCTCAGCAATGTGGATTAGACGGAGTCATCGCCTCTCCTCTTGAAATAAAGCCAATAAGAACTGTGTGTAAGAATAATTTTATCATTGCTACAAGCGGTGTTAGGCCTTTGGGAACCGCAGCTCAGGACCAGAGGCGCATAGCATCACCTATAATGGCAATTGCAGCAGGTGCTGATTATTTAATTATAGGTCGACCGATTGCTCAGTCTAAGCATCCAGTTGAAGTTGTTCAGGGAATACTAAAAGAGATATCCGGTTAGTATGGTCGATGGTCTTTGGTCATTCAAAACCATCAATTATGGACTATCAGCTGGTGTTAAAAAGTGGTGTCTTTTCACCCCAAACTGGTGCTATTTGCCCTCTAAAATTAGCTTATTTTTGAATCATACTACAAACCCCCTATTTGAAATAACCAATCAAAACAAATAGTTAACCCCAATTTATCACATTGATCGAAGTCGTATATTTTTGGCAAGCTGGTTGCATACTGTATAGGTGAAAGTTATAGGGGGTAGCTATGAAGAAAACAACAGAACATAATAAAATTGATACAGCAGGTGAACAGATCATATCTATTGCTCCAATGGAATGTACAAAAGGCTCTGATGAAAAACGAAAAGCATTATTAGAGCTACAACTTCAGATGGCAACCAGCTCAATAAATCATGAATATGCACGCATAGAGTTTGAAGATATCGACAGTATTGAACGAAAAGAAGAGCTTTTGGATTATATGAGCGAGTGCAGGACTCAGTATTTAAAGGCACGTGAAAATCTTGAACGCTATGATCCATGGGCTGTAATAGAGTTTGAAAAAGATTTAATGCGTCAGAAAAGTACCACCCTTGCACATTATAATGCGTAAATAAGATATAAAAAATTTCCCATAGTGTTTGTTCAACAGAAGTTTGTTTGGGTTTTGAGACAAGATTCTGTTGATTACAAATACTTGAAGAAACCCATCAGACGGAGCAAAAGGTAGTTATAGAAAAGATCTTTATTTTTCAATATATTACATTCTTTTTCTAGAATCTGGTTAAATAATTTTCAAATATTTTTTCATTTGTCATTCCGG
>CAZLRI010000170.1:0-5697 GCA_964561745.1 uncultured Pseudobdellovibrionaceae bacterium
ATCAGCCTCTGGCTGAAAGGGAGGGGAATTAATATCGTGAATGCCAAAATTTACCCCAACTTTTTGAAAAGTTACCCGCAATATATATAACTATTTGATTTTTTTGTTTACAGTGCCAGCTTCAGGAAATTGATGGTAATACACAAAGAACAATCGGGAGAATTGCTGATGATGGTAGAGTGGTTGACGAGCAGGGGCATGAGACTGATCTGCGGGTTACTCATAATGGAGATCAGTACACATTAGTCACGCCTAATGGAAAACAACCCATTCAGAGCACTGAAAATCTTCATATGAACCGAATATTTAGATATAATCAGCAAAATGCAGAAACGATTTCTTCTCCTAGAGAAACACCCCATCTAAGCTGACAGAGCTTACTAAGACCCCTTATTACTAGTCACACGATAGTAAACATAATTAGAGGAGCAATTAATCAGTACTTATGAAGCAACTGACAATAAGGATAATACACGGCACTGATTTTAAAATACGGATAATAGATATGGCACCGATTCTAATCGGTGCCTTTTTTTATTCCCACTCAATCGTAGCTGGAGCACAGCTTGTCATTCTCGTTCTTGACACGAGAATCCAGTGTTTTCAAACTTTATCTGGATCCCGCATCTCAGCCAGAGGCTGATCCGCCTTTGGCGGAAAGTGCAGGATGACAAGAAATAAAGGTCCGGTGTCCTTGATCCACATTATTATTCCCACTCAATGGTGGCTGGTGGTTTGGAGGAGATATCATAGACCACGCGGTTGATGCCTTTGACTTCATTGATAATGCGATTGGAAATTTTACCAAGCAAATCATAGGGCAAGTGTACCCAATCTGCTGTCATGCCATCTGTGGATTGAACACAACGCAACGCCAACACATTTTCATAAGTACGTTCATCGCCCATCACACCCACACTTTGAACCGGTAAAAGCACGCAAAACCCCTGCCACATCTTATCATACCACTTGGCTTTTCGAACCTCGCCCATCATGATCGCATCTGCTTCACGCAAAATATTTAAGCGTTCCAATGTAATCTCCCCCAAGATGCGCACAGCTAAGCCAGGACCGGGGAATGGATGACGATCTACAATCTCTGCTGGCAAACCCAATGTGCGCCCTACTTCGCGGACTTCATCTTTAAAGAGTTCTCGAAACGGCTCCAATAATGTTAAATTCATTTTTTCCGGCAAACCACCTACATTATGATGGCTCTTAATCACAGCAGATGGCCCCCTGAAGGATACAGATTCAATCACATCTGGATAAAGTGTGCCTTGTGCTAAAAATTTCACATTGGGAATTTGTTTAGCCTCATCATCAAATACTGCGATAAATTCATGACCTATGATCTTCCGTTTTTTCTCAGGATCTTCAACTCCTTTGAGGTTCTTTAAGAAACGATCTTCTGCATGCACAATCGTTAATGGAATATGAAAATGGGTTTTAAAAACTTGCTCAACATTTGCAACTTCATCTTTTCGCAGCAATCCATTATCCACAAATATGCAGTGAAGTTGATCGCCAATAGCTTTGTGGATCAAGAGTGCAGCAACAGAGGAATCTACGCCGCCGGATAATCCCAGAACCACATGAGCCTTACCCACTTTATCTTGAATGGTTTTGATGGATGAATCAATAAAGGAGGTCATTGTCCAATTTGGTTTTATCTGGCAGATCTGAAAAAGAAAATTTTCTAAGATTGTTTTGCCATCTGGCGTATGCTTCACTTCAGGATGAAATTGCAGAGCATATATTTTTCGATCTGGATTAGACATGGCAGCAATCGGCGCATTCACACTCTTGCCAATGGTTTGAAATCCCTTGGGCAGCTTGATGACATGATCACCATGGCTCATCCATACTGATATGGTCTTTTGTTTGATTCTGGCAAACAACAAACTTTGTTGATCAACTTCAATCTTGGCATGACCATATTCTCTTTGCGATGCTTTTTGAACCTGACCATCCAATGTTTTAGCTATGGATTGCATACCATAACAGATTCCCAAGATTGGCACCCTTGCTTCAAGCACAGACTGATCTAACTCAGGAGCATCTTTTTCCAATACACTGGCTGGCCCGCCTGACAGAATAATGCCCTGTGGTTTCAGATGCTCAATTGCTTCTTGGGATTTTGTACACGGCCAGATCTCGCAGTACACATGTGCTTCTCGCACGCGTCTGGCAATAAGCTGTGTGTATTGGGAACCAAAATCAAGAATAAGAACAGAAGACTCGAGACATGAGACTTGAGACATGAGATCTAAACCTCCGATTTGACACTTTGAATTAAACCGTACAGCTGTCATTCTGGACTTGATTAGGTTGTCATCCTCGCGTCAGCCAGAGGCTGATCCGCCTCTGGAGGAAAGGCGGGGATCCACAACGTGTTGATTTTACTGGATTCCTGCCTGCGCAGGAATGACAAAAAAGAGCAAAAAAGCAATTGCGACACAGTCTCCTAGTCGGAGGATGACAAATCTACTTTTTATTCCAATTTATAATTAGGAGCTTCCTTTGTTACAATCACATCATGGACATGCGATTCCCTTAAGCCTGCTGAAGATAATTTGACAAAATTTGTCTTGGTTTGGAGTTCATGAAGATTTTTGCAACCTGCATAGCCCATTCCAGAACGCAGTCCTCCGATTAATTGATATATAGAATCTTTAAGCTTACCCCTGTATGGC
Source organism: uncultured Pseudobdellovibrionaceae bacterium (assembly GCA_964561745.1). Taxonomy (GTDB): domain Bacteria; phylum UBA10199; class UBA10199; order 2-02-FULL-44-16; family DYJF01; genus CAZLRI01. Next base: position 2,697 of record CAZLRI010000170.1, read on the forward strand.
ACTCTACCTTCAATTCCTTCAGGCACAAGTTTTGAAAGCTTTTTTACATCAGACTGGGAATACCGGTCTTTACTGCCTTTGTTCATAGCAGCAAGAGAACCCATGCCGCGATATACTTTATAACTGCGACCCTGATATATTATAACCTCTCCCGGCGATTCATGAGTGCCCGCAAATAAAGACCCTACCATTATTGCATTCGCCCCCACTGCCAAAGCTTTAACAATATCACCTGAATACCTTATGCCACCGTCGGCAATGATAGGTATTCCTTTTTTTAATGCCATGCTGGCACAATCAACAATAGCTGTTATTTGCGGAACGCCACAACCTGCAATAACTCTTGTTGTGCATATTGATCCAGGACCAACACCTATTTTAAGAGCAGAAGCACCTGCTTCGATAAGATCCTTTGCAGCATCTGCTGTTGCTATATTGCCTGCAATAATCGGTTTCTCTGGAATTTCTTTTCTTATTCTTTTCACCATCTCAATGACCATCTTTGAATGGCCATGAGCTGTATCAATTATCAATAAGTCAACACCTGCATCAACTAATGCATGAGCGCGTTCAATGTCAGATGGTTGCACGCCAATTGCCGCGCCTACGCGTAATCGTGCTTTGCTGTCTTTTGTTGCATTCGGGTATTTCTGGACTTTTAGCAAATCCCTTATTGTAATCAAACCACAGAGATTTCCTTTATCATCAACAAGAGGCAGCTTTTCTATTCTATGCCTGTGAAGCAGCATTTTAGCATTATCCAAAGATATGCCAAGCTCGGCTGTTACAAGATTTTTCTCTCCTGTCATGATGTCTGAAACTTTTTTTGAAAAATCATTTTCAAACAGCATATCCCTGTTTGTTATTATTCCAACCAGTTTATTTCCATCTGTGACAGGAAAACCGGATATTTTTTGCATAGCAGCAAGGTCACGAACCTCTTCAAGAGTATGATTAGGTGAAACAGTAATCGGAGATTGAACCACACCGCTTTCGAATTTTTTAACCTTAGCAACTTCATTAGCCTGTTCTTCTATTGACCAATTTTTATGGATAATTCCAATGCCGCCGTTCTGCGCCATGACAATTGCAGTATCAGCTTCTGTTACTGAATCCATTGCTGCTGACAAAAGCGGAATTGCAAGTTTGATTGAATCAATTGAAAGGCTGATATTTTCAGGAATTAATGTTGTGGACGTGTCTACATCTTTGGGCAGGCTTTCTGATGCTGCCGGAATTATTAAAATATCATCAAAAGTAAGACCTTCTTTTATTCTTTTATCCAACATGGACGGTTTCTATAGTAATTTCACGTAGTATGTCAAGCAAAGTTGTTCGCGATTTCACAAAGTACGCCCATTGCACGACGAAACACCAATCACTGCCAGCGATGAAAAACCTTAGGGCGATTTTGTGTTGTATCTTCGTTTATTTTGTCATTAGGGGCTTTTTTAGACGATTTTTCGTCTTTTGGCGTTGTTTTCTCAATTCCCTTCTGTGTTGTGCCAGTTGAAATATCCTCGATCTTAACAGCATTTTCAGGGAGCTGGGTAGACTCTTCCCACCCTTCTGGAAGATCTGATTTTGGCACAAACACCGTTTCTTCAATAATTGGTTTGGTTTTCGCAACTTCTTTTTCTTCTACTTGAACAGGCTGAGGCAAGGGAGGTGGAGAAGGTGGTGGCACATTAACTGAAGGAGAAACAACATGTAGAGGTTTTTTAGTAGTCTCGATTATTTGTTTTTGAACTGGTGGAGGAGGAGGAACATCTTTTGATGTCTCTACAACAGAGGGTTTAACCCCTGAAGGCATTTTTTCTATCTTTACTGCTCCCCTAGGTATTACAACTGGATCTTCCCATCCAGCTGGAAGATCAGATTTTGTTTGATAAACAGTTTCCTCTATTTGTTCTGTTTTTGTGGTTTTAACTACAGGGTTTGCTTTGATTACAATTTCCTGCTGAAGAGGTTTTTCTGTTGGTGTAGCAGCTGGCTGAGGCGGCAAAACAGGCTGTTCTGTTATTATCTCTTTATTATCTTTTGTGGTTTCTATTACTTTTCCACCCTTGCTAATAGTTTCGATTGTCACAGATCCTTGTGAAAGAACGGTTGGTTCTTCCCATCCTTCTGGTAAGTCAGATTTAGGTGTAAATACTTGTGCATCTATTGTAGCATCTTTAGTTGTTACAATTTTAGGCTGTGTATCTAGTGGGGCTTTATATTGTTTTTCTGTGATTTCTTGTATTTCTTTAATCTCTGATTTTTGTTCTGGAACTTGCTCTTTTTTAGGACTGTATTTTATAACCTCGGAAGGCTCCTTATCTTCAAATATTCGTTTTGATCTGGTATATTGATCTTCAGGCGACTTATTTTGAGCAAACAATGAATGGAAATTACATCCAAACGTGAAGATCAAACAAACAAAAAAACTAATAAAATATTTTCTCACTTTTAACCTCCTTCATTATCTATGATAGAAAGAAGTAACAAAGATAATGAGTTAGAGCAATAAAAAACAGTTTTTAATAATGAATCACAACTCTCCTGTTTTTTGTCCGACCTTTGGTTGTCTTATTTGTATCAATTGGTTTTGTCTCACCATAGTATTGAACAGTGATCTGATCTTTATTAGCTCCAAACCAGATTAGATATTGTTTGACTCTCTCTGCACGTTTTTGACTCAGACGAACATTATATCTTTCAGAGCCTATACTGTCTGTATGACCTTCAACAATAACGCTACAATCATTATTTTGCGCAAAATTTTGGGCAATATCTCGAAGCTGATTATTTTCTTTTAAATCAATATGATCGCTATTAAAAGCAAAATGTAATATGTAAGTAATGTTGTAACAGGTCAGCGAAATTTATCTAACTCATGAAGGCAGGCAGCTTACCTTGAAAGAGATCTCGCAATGCGGAGGCAGGGCTCACGTCATTTTTGTGGCATGTTGATAAAAAACTTCGAACACGACAAAAGATCTTTGCGCCCTCCATTGAA
>CAZLRI010000171.1:0-5696 GCA_964561745.1 uncultured Pseudobdellovibrionaceae bacterium
TGTTTGGGGTTTTGAAACAAGATTCTGTTGACTACAAACACTTGTGCACGCCTTAATTCCCCCTCTTTAACAAAGAGGGGTTAGGCTTGCCCGCCTTTGGAGGGGGAGATTTTTAAAATCCCCCTCAATCCCCTTAGTGTTTGACAATTCAATTAACATCTATGTCGATCCATGAAAATTAAATTGATCAAACACTTATGCATACCTTTTTTGAGACATCAAAGATGCCTTTTTCTAAGGGGGGAAAGCCCTCTTTTTAGATATCAAGAGCCTGTCGCCAAAGTAGCTGTTTAGTCAAAGTAGCTTGCCAAAAATTGCTAACTGGAGTGTTTGTCGAGCGGCATCTGAACCGTCGCCTTCTAAGCCTTATAATCCGCGGCGGTGAAGGCAGGCGATTTTACGGCGTATGAGCAAAATTGCCGAAGCGAGACAAATACCCCGGTTAGCAATTTTTGGCAAGTTCGGCGACAGACTCATCAAACACTTGACCTTAGTTTAAGGAACGCTAAATTAGCTCCTCTGCCATATCTAAATCAAGAGGGATTTTAGGTTTTTTTAACAACTAGTCAATGGTCAATAGTCGCCCATCATTCATCGCTCATCGGCTATCGACAACTGCCATGATATTCTTGCATAATTGATAAATGGCATGTATTCTTTGTTATCAGTCTCTGACTGATGTCTTTTATTTAATTACATACTTATAGCTCCCGCAAAACAAAATGACCGATTGTAGCAATGGAAGGTAGCTTCACACAGAAAGGTTGTCAAGGGGTTCACCCGCTTCGCGGCGACGAAAGTCGCCCTTGACAACCTTTCTGTGTGAAGCAAAATGTCCCCTAATGGAAGTGAATGGAGGATTTTGTAATTAACTATGATTTTATTAAAATGGTTTTTGCTGAATACGAAATCTAAATATTTACAACATCCTCCATTCACCTCCATTAAAAGCAAATCTCTCTTATCACTCATGTGTAGAGTTGGTCATTTTGTTTTGCGGGGGCTATAATTAAACATGAATGGTTTTAAATTAACATCAACTATAATACACAAAAGCACATTTATTTTCCTATTAATACCTTTTTTCTATGCGCTTCATGTGTGCATCCTCCACCAGAGATAAATCCAGCCAGATATGCACCTGAATCGCAATCTAGACCAGCCAAGCAGGATGTAAAAAAGTTGCCCAAGATAGAAGAAATAAAGCAAACCACCATTCCTTCTGATCTGCAGGCATCTGCTAATTCGCTAAATCTTTCAGATTTGATTGATGTGGCACTTAGAAACAATCCAAACACACAACATAGCTGGGCATCAGCCAAAGCAAGTGCTGCTGAATGGGCAATAAGCCGTGGCGAATATTATCCTAAAATAGACGCAGATCTTACTGGAAATGGCGGGAAACTACCTCAAACCCTTCTTGGAGGAAAAACATATTTTGATTCAAACTTAAACCTTAATTATCTTTTATTGGATTTTGGAGGACGTTCAGCAAGAGTTGAATCTGCAAAACAAGCACTTATTGCCGCAAACTGGAACCATAATCAGGTAATACAGGATGTTTTGAGAAATGTACCCCAAGCTTATTATTTTCTACTTGGCAATAAAGCATTGGTAAAAGCCAATGAAATGAGCCTTACTGATGCAAAGGTCAGCCTCCGGTCTGCTGAAGAGAGAAAAAAAGCAGGGGTAGCTACAATAGCTGATGTTTTGCAAGCAAGAGCAACTGAACAACAGATATATTTTAATCTTACAGGCGCAGAAGGAGCGGTTGAGATTTCTCGCGGCAACCTTGCCAATGCAGTTGGGTGGCCAGCTAATATAAATTTTGATGTTGCTTCTGAGATAGATAAAATTCCAGTAAAAACCATGCAAGCAGATATCGACACTTTAATTGATAAGGTTTTAAAAGACAGACCTGATTTAAACGCAGCTGCTGCTATTGTCAGGGAAAAAGAAGCTGAACTTAAAAATGCAAGAGCATTACCATTTCCCAAATTTGTTGGTACCGGCAATATGACGTGGAACATAGATATAAACAGAAGAAGTGGAGGCAACTCAGGTGTATATGGCGGCGTTGGAGTTCAGATTCCTCTCTTTGACGGATTTGTAATGCATAATTCAGCCAGAAAAGCAAAATCAGAACTGGAAGCAGCTCTTGCTACACTTAAGATACAGGAAGATAATATTATTTCAGAGGTTTGGGCAGCACACTACAACTTCACAACCTCTGTTAAACAGCTTGATGCTGCAAAAGCTTTGCTTGCAAGTGCTGAAGAGTCTTTTCAGGTTTCGCTTGGGCGATATAAAGCCGGGGTTGCAGATATAGTAGAGCTTATGAATACACAAAATCAGCTAGCAGGAGCAAGATCAGAACTGATTAATTCCAGGATGAATGTTTATATGAATTATGCTGAGCTTGTCCACGCAATAGGTTCAGGTTTTTCAACAGAAGTTCCGGGTGAAACCTCAAGACCAATTGTAGAAAGCGACATTGAATTTCGCGAAATTAAAGACCTGTGGAAAAACAATCTTCCTGTAAACTTAACTTTTTCTGATGGAACCCCATATCCTCATCAGGGAATAGTAAACTTTATCAATAATGTAATTGATCCTGTCACAAGTACTATTAATCTGCGTGCCACAGTGCCAAACCCTGAAAAAAAATTACTGTCAGGCATGTACGCCAATGTTCAACTTATGCTTTCTGAAGCACCAAACACTATGGTCATCCCTGAAAAAGCTATTCAGGAAGAGCAGGAAGGCTCTGTTGTTTTTGTTGTAAATAAAAAAATATAGTTGAAGAGAGGATCGTTGAAGCCACTATAACTGACAAGGGTATGCGCGTTATTACCAAAGGGTTAAGTGTTGGCGAAATAATTGTAACAGACGGAGTTCAAAAAATACGATCTGGCATGAAAGTAAAACCTGTTTTCAAAACAGATGATGTTCATTTTTAGAAAAAAAACGATGAGATATAGGCGAATATTCTATGACGCTCATCGAACACCGCACATCTCTCATCGAACAAAGGGGGAAAATGTTCGTTAATTTTTTTATTAAAAGACCTATATTTGCCACTGTCATAGCTCTTGTAATAGTCATTTCCGGAGTAGTTTGCATTCCTATACTGCCTGTAGCCCAGTTTCCTGATATTGCACCGCCTACTGTACAAGTATCAGCTACCTACAAGGAGCAAGTGCCGAAGTTGTAGAAAGCACTGTTACTTCTCCAATTGAGGAACAGGTCAACGGCGTTGAAGGAATGACCTATATGACTTCATATAGTTCAAACAACGGGTCATCAACTATCAACGTAACCTTTGATATAGGTTATGATCTGGACATAGCTGCTGTTGATACGCAAAATTACGCATCTATAGCTTATCCACAAATTCCTGACGATGTGAGAAAATATGGCGTTACTACAAAAAAACAAGCAACTGATTTTATTCTGGTTGTTAATCTTCTTTCTTCAGATAAAAAATACGACGATCTATTTCTAAGCAACTATGCGAGCATCAATATTGAAGATACGTTAAAACGAATACCCGGCGTCGGCAATGTCACAATATTTGGAGAACGTAAGTATTCAATGCGATTTTGGCTGGACCCTGACAAACTCGCAAGCCTTAAACTAACTGCTGACGATGTAATATCTGCCATAAATGAACAAAACATACAGGTGGCAGCAGGAAGCATTGGATCACCCCCCAGCCTTCCAACACAGGCATTCCAGTTTACATTAACAACAAAAGGTCGGCTTGCAACCACTGAAGAGTTTGGAAATATTATTATCAGAACTGGAGAAGACAACTCTGTTGTTCGCATGAAAGATGTTGGTAAAATAGAGATGGGAGCTGAAAATTACAACAGCTTTAGCCGATTAAGTGGTCAGCATTCTGCATCAGTTGGTATCTACCAGTTTCCAGGTGCTAATGCAGTTAATATCGCCAACGACTCAAGAAAAATAATGGAGGAATTAAGCAAACGGTTTCCAAAAGGAGTAACCTATAGGATCGCGTATGATGCCACCATGTTTGTAAAAGAGTCTGTAGCAGAAGTTATTAAAACTCTTGTTATAGCCATGTTTCTGGTTTTTTTAGTTATCTTTATCTTTTTACAAAACTTCCGAACAACACTCATCCCAGCTATTACTATTCCAGTATCTCTTATAGGAACATTTGCTCTATTATTGGCTTTTGGATTTTCAATAAACACATTGACGCTGTTTGGTCTGGTACTAGCTATAGGGCTTGTTGTGGATGACTCAATTGTTGTTGTGGAAAATGTTTCCAGAATAATGGCAGAAGAAGGTCTTCCTCCTATGGAAGCAACAGAGAAGGCAATGCAAGAAGTTGTAGGACCAATCATAGCCACAACACTTGTCCTAATGGCAGTATTTATTCCAGTATCATTTATGCCCGGAATTACCGGTCAGTTATACAAACAGTTTGCTTTAACAATAGCTATTTCAGTTGGTATATCTGCAATAAATGCCCTGACATTGAGTCCTGCCTTATGTGCAGTGATCCTTAAATCTGAATCATCACACGGATGGTTTTTCTCAAAGTTTAATCAGGGTTTTACAACTCTTACTAAAACTTATTCAAAATGGAATGAGATATTCATCAAAAAATGGAAGATTGTTATAGCTGCTTTTCTGGTTATGATTGCATTAACAGGACTCCTTTTTCATCTTCTTCCAACTGGATTTGTACCAGATGAAGATCAGGGCTATTTTTATCTTCTATTAAAAGGACCAGAAGGAGCTTCACTTGAACGAACAGACAAAGTTACCAAACAAGTCGAAGACATTTTGCTTAAAACGCATGGGATAGCAGATGTACTTACAATCGGTGGATTTAACATTGTCAATTCAACATCTGATACCAGCGCTAGCTCGCTTGTTGTTATTCTCAAACCATGGCACGAAAGAAAAACTAAAGAATTAAGTGTTACCAGCATTATGAAAGAAACGTACTACAAACTTAGATCCATACCTCAAATAACAGCCGCTCCATTTAACCCACCGCCAATACGCGGATTAAGCACAACTGGAGGATTTCAGTTTGAGCTGCAGGACCTTGAAAATGGAAGTTTAGCTGATCTCAAACAAATATCGCAATCATTTATAGATGAAGCTAAAAAAAGACCTGAGCTTACACCGCTAACATCCAATTTTAATATAAATTATCCGGGATATTATATAGACCTTGATCGCACAAAAGCAAAAACCTTGGGAATTGATCTTTCAAAAATCTTTATTACATTGCAAACCCAGCTTGGATCAATTTACGTTAATGATTTTAACAAATTCGGACGTGTATATCGTGTTTTTGTACAAGCTGAAAAAGATTTTCGTTCCAGCAAAGAAGATATCTCACACCTCTATGTCAAAAGTAAATATAATGAAATGATTCCTTTATCATCTCTTGTAACGATTCATGAGGTTAGAGATGTACAAACAATCACTCATTATAATCTTTTCAGAGCAGTTGGGTTGGATGGAGCAAATACACCCGACTATAGTTCAAATCAGGCAATTAAAGCAATGCAAGAGATTGCTGATAAGGTCTTACCTGAAGGATATGCTTATGAATGGACCGGCACAGCTTATCAGGAACTTAAAGCTGGAAGCTTAATGGTTGGCAAAAACTGGACCAAAAAGCGGGCTTGAATAAGGTGTGAAATAGG
>CAZLRI010000172.1:0-5693 GCA_964561745.1 uncultured Pseudobdellovibrionaceae bacterium
TGGATCCCCGCCGGAGTTTACCCTCGAGAGTTCTTGTCGGGGGCAGGAATGACAAAGTCGATACCTGACTATTTTCCATTCAATTTATTGATATCGAAATACTTTTAAACATTTCTCCACTTAAATTTGCAACTTATTTACGAAAGAACCGAATTTTTTATTATTTTGCGGGTTTGCCCCAACTATCCAACCTGTCATTGTTGTAACCTCTTTTTATAATTTAAATATCATTGAACATCCTCTTGAGCCGGTTGCCTTTGCTGGAGTTTCAGCGTTAGCATCAGGAGTTGATGTATTTCCTGTTTTATCAGGAGTGCTTTGGTTATCAATAGGATTTGTGTTGTATGTATTGACCTCTTCGCCATCTGTTGATCCGTCTTGATCAGAATCAGGGTAGAGAGGATCAGTGCCAAGCTTTTTCTCCTCAAGATCAGATAAACCATCTGCATCTGAATCTGTTATGTCGTCCTTGTTTACACTAAGATATTTTGCAATTCCAACCGCATTCTTTCTAAACCGCCCTGTGTTGATTATGGTTCTTGTTTCGCCGGCTACTTCTGTTTGATCTGTCCAATAGCCTTCTGAGCTGAGTTTATAATCTTTCATTAGTGTTGTTGCATTTTCATTGATCCATGTTCCCCAGTACCATCTGCGGATATCCGGAATGAGATCATTATTATTTAAATCCAGACAACCCCGATAGTTTTCTCTTGTTGCATCATTTAAACAGGAACTGTTAAGCAAAAAATAAATACCAGTATCTTTAATATTAGCAATTTCATATCTATGCATGACATCTTCTATGCGATCCGGTGTTGCCAGATAAAAATTATAGCCGCTATAATCACATACATTTGTGATGGGATTTCTCGGATAGTAATAATCACAGGAGATGACAGGACTATTTATTGCTATTCTTTGATCTGCAGATGGAGTTGTTCCATGCGCATATTCTTCCAAAGTATAATATTTAAACATCGTAGTTTCAGGTGTTTCAGTTTGTTTGGGTGCGACTCGGTTGAGAAAGTAGAGGGCATCTTCAAGGGCTTTAATAATAGTTGTTTTTGTTATATGATATTTTGTTTCCAGCATTTTTTCCACTAAAGCGATCTTTGGAATTGCCTTAATTGTTTCCCATGAAGTTAAAGCTGGTGGTTCCCATGGTCTTGCAGGAGCTGGCTTCCCATCTAAGAAATGATATTGCTGTGACCACGCACGATTGCCATTATCGTTAAAAACTTTTACTAACCAGTTAAGCTGAATGTTAAGATTATCAAGTGCTTTATTATCTCCTGTAATTTCATAATAACGAAAGAGGAATAAAAGAAATTGTGATATTTCATGGTCATTAAATGTTTTGTGAAGTGGATAGCCGGCAGCTAATGCTCCATATTGAGCACCTCCATAGGTTAATAACCATTTTCTATCATGTTTGCCATGTGGTATTCCTTGCGGCAAACCGCCACTTGCATAAGGCTTGAATGATAAGCCGTGATTCAAAGGATGATCAGGTAAGCCTGCAAGGTAACTTAAAAATGGATGGGGTCCATTTTTAGTTGGAACAGGATTGTTGTCTATTATTATGCCGGCAAAATCACTTCTAACAAAAGCCAAATTCCTTAGGGAATCTGTAAGATTGAAAAATTTTTGTGCTCCTTCCAGAAAGTCTTCCTTTCTGATATTTTTCAGAGGATCAATGATCTCCCTGCTAAAATCCAGTGGTTTTATTGTGTTGTAAAGCTCTATGAGAAACATAGCTCCGTTAATACTGATGGCATTATCAAGCGTAACATAAGTATTGTTAGGTGGAGAAAAAGTTAATTTTCCATCTTCTGATATTGGAACATGAACTGATGACCAATAACCGGTTGCGCTGCCAAGTCCTGCTTCTTCAGGAATTATAACAGCATGAGATCCCCAGCCGCCAACATCCAAATCTTTTTGAATAGATAATAATGTTTTCCCTGCTTGAATGGCATGTTCTATGTAAAGTTTATTGCCTGTTGCCTCGTAGGCTTCTAAAAATGCTATTCCAGTAGCTCCCATGCCTGGTTCCAAAACAGAAATGACAGGTTGACCTGAGGCATTTTTATCATCAACTAACCATCTTGGGCTTTTGTCATCAGCTGTTTTAGACATTGGCCAGCCATGTAATAACCCATCTTTTGTATGTTGAAATTCGCCGCCACTTTCCCAAAAGCTTTTGATTGCCGTATCCAAGGTATATAATAATTGTTGATTATAGTTTACAGTATCGGCTGCTTTAGAAAATAAAGCAAAAGCAGCAATTGCAAGGAGCAAGGAGATAAAGATGATTTTCTTAAACATAACCCATATATATAAAAGAAAGCGAACAAATGGAAGTGTTTTGTTTAACCAACTTTCCGCTTGTTTTTATGGTCCTCCATGATTATACGATCTCCCAATAAATTAAACACCATGGAGGGAAACAAAAGATGGAGCATGATAAAAAGAATTGCCCGGGCAAGGCAAAATATCTTGCAGGAAAAAGAGTTCTTCCAGAACCTATTTCCAGTTCAACAGATATTGTAAAGATCATCGACAATATGGATGCATATAATGGTGGAAGGCTAAGAGCTGCCTGCCATTTATTAAAAAATCGATATTCTAAAGATGATGTCACAATAGGTTTAAGTCTGGCAGGGGCATTAACTCCGGCAGGTTTGGGGCTTTCTACTGTAATTCCATTAATGAATCATGGTTTTGTTGATTGGTTGTCTGCAACAGGCGCAAACATGTATCATGACATTCACTTTGCTTTTAATCTGCCTTTGTTCAGAGGAAGTCATAATGTGGATGATGCAGACCTGCGGGCAAAAGGAGTAACTAGGATTTATGATATCCTGTTTGATTATGAAACTGTTTTGATGGAAACAGATAGAAGACTTCGGGAGATAATTGTCAGACCGGAATTTCAAAAACAGATGGGTACCCGCGAGTTTTATCATCATCTAGGTAAGATCCTTGATGACTACGAGAAAAAGAACAATCTGGGAGAAGTGAGCATACTTGCTGCAGCTTATAGAAATGGTATACCGGTTTTTACATCATCTCCCGGAGATTCAACAATCGGAATGAATATTGCCGGCATGGAGCTTTTGGCAGAAGCAAAAGGTCTTCAAGATCTGTTCAAACTGAAAATAAATTCAAGTATAGATGTGAATGATTCAACAGCGATAATTTTAAACGCAAAAAAATATGAGAATGGCAAGACCGGAGTAATTCTGATTGGTGGTGGGAGTCCAAAGAACTTTGTGCTTCAGACCGAACCGCAGATTCAGGAGATTCTTATGATTCCTGAAGTAGGTCAGGATTATGATATAAATATAACTGATGCAAGGCCTGACACAGGTGGTTTGTCAGGGGCATCTCCATCTGAAGCAACCAGTTGGGGCAAGATTGATCCAACCAAACTGGATGAGGCTGTAACTGCATATCTTGATGTGACGGTCGCTTTCCCAATGATGGTTGCTTATACCGTTCAGACAACAAAGCCTAAAAAACAAAAAAGATTGTATGACAGAGCAGAGGAATTGCATAAAAAACTGATTAAATCATATTTGGAGAATAATAAAGAAGTGGAACAGCTTCAAAACCTTATTAAAAAGTTAAATTCTTAAACACTTTAAATAAAAAGGAAAAAAATATGGAAGAATCATTAATTAAACTGGCTAAAGAGAATGGAACTCCATTATTTATAATTGATCATGAGAAGATAAGAGAAAACTATCGAAGATTTAAAAAAAATCTACCAAGGATACAAGCATATTATGCAGTAAAGGCAAACTCAAATCAGGAGATAATCAAGACCCTGTTTAACGAAGGCGCAAGTTTTGATGTGGCTTCCTATAATGAGTTTATGCAGGTTTATGAGTATCTTCATACATTTGAGGAAAAGGATAAGGATTTTTATGTATGGGATAAGATAATCTTTTCAAACACTATAAAAGACGCTGACACATTAAGGAAGATCAGGAGATATAAGCCGTTAATGACATATGATAATAAAGACGAGATTAAGAAAATAAAAGAAAATTGTGATACAGCAGGCTTGGTCTTAAGATTAAAGGTTCCAGATACAGGTTCGCAAGTTGAGATGAGTTCAAAGTTTGGCGCAGATATTTCAGATGCAGCAAGTTTAATAAAAGAAGTTTTTGATATAGGATTAAAGGTTGAGGGCTTAAGCTTTCATGTTGGCAGTCAGTGCACAAACTTTGATAATTATATTGTTGCTCTGCAAATGACATCCGAACTTTTAGCAGATTCGCGTAGTAAAGGGTATAATTTAAATATTATCGATCTCGGAGGTGGTTTTCCTGTTCCATATGACTCAAATTCCCCGCGATTTGAAAATCTTGCAGAGATAATAGATTCTGAATGCACAAGACTTTTCCCAAAAGATGTAGAGATTATTGCCGAGCCGGGAAGATTTATGGTCGCAACTGCTGCAACTCTTGTTTCAGAGATAATAGGCAAGGCAAGAAGAGATGGAAAGATCTTCTATCATATAAATGACGGAGTTTATCATACATTTTCCGGTGTAGTTTATGATCACTGGATTCCTAATTTTCATGCGTTTAAAAAAGGGGAAACAGAAGTTTGTGCAGTAGTCGGTCCTACTTGTGATAGCTTTGATAAGATATCTTTGGCTGAACAGCTACCTAACAATCTTGAAATAGGTGATTATCTTTACACGGAAAATATAGGTGCATATAGCATTGCGTCTTCAACAAAATTTAACGGTTTTACCGGTGCCAAAATTATACATGTTAATAATTGAGTTTGTTATTTTTGTGTTTTTCACCTGTCATTCTTGAACTTGGTATTTGTCATCCTCGGATTTGGAAACTGTGTCGTAATTGCTTTTTTAGTCTTTTTTGTCATTCCTGCGCAGGCAGGAATCCAGTAAAATCAACATGCTGTGGATCCCCGCTGGAGTTTACCTTCGAGTGTTTATATCGGGGGCGAGGATGACAACAAAAAGCTATTGCGACACAGTCTCTTGATCCGATGACCCAGTTTTTTCAGTCTTTGGATGAAAGAACGGGATAATGACTTTCGAGTTAGAAAGACCTTTTTTGAATTGAATTAGCGGTATAGCGGAAAATACGATCAGCATTCCAATAATAGTTACGAGCTTTGGTTTTTCGCCAAAGAAGAAAAAATCAAGTGCAATAGCCATGATTGGAATAACATATGTTGTTGTGCTTGTCCTGACAGCTCCCCAAATTGTTATCAGGTGATAGAATATAAGCCATGCAATACTTGTAGAAAATATCCCTAAATATAAGCAGCTGATAATTGCCTCTGTTGAAGCTCCGGCGAGAAATATATTATCCGGACCCTCGAGTATTAATGCTATTATCAAAAGAAAAATCAAGCTGGACAGAAGTTGATGAAACGCATTTGTGTAAATATCCACTTTTTTTTCACCTGAAAGCAAACGGCGATTCATTATTATGGAAGCTGCATAGGATATAGCCATAGCTAATACAGCAACGGTCCCCCACAGGGAGCTTGATCTTAAATCATGGAGTTGAAATGTTGGTGTAAATATTAGGATAATGCCGCACAATCCTAAGAAGATTCCCAAGAATTTTCTCTTTGTGAATGTTTCATGTTTTTTAAGATAGAATATTCCAATAATGAATGTCCATCACTACCGTCCGGTT
>CAZLRI010000173.1:0-5674 GCA_964561745.1 uncultured Pseudobdellovibrionaceae bacterium
AAAAAAGCAGGTTCGCACAGGGTGTCATTATTGAGTACGAGAAAATAATCAAACCCGTTCCTGTGTGCGAACTCAAGCCCAATATTGTTTCCAGCGCAAAAACCCAGATTCACCATTGATTTTATGAGAACAACTTTCAAGGAGGGATTTTCGAACTCACCCTGCTGATCCACCGGTTTAATTTCCGCTTTTCTGGAGTGAAGCTCGTACTCGGAAAATTTTGCTTTATGCTCCAGGCTCCACTCCTTGATTTTTTCAATGGAATTATCGCTTGAATCATTATCAACAACGATTGCGGTAAGATTTGGATAGGTGGCCTTCCTCAAGGTATCCATACATTCAAGTGTGTCCTGGTGACCGTTCCAGTTGAGTAAAATAACGCCAACCTTGGGTGCTGTAATTTTGCCGGTATTTTCATTTATTCCAATTATAATCATTTAAACTCCATTGATTTTTTCCAAAATAGGCAACACCGTTTTGCCATAATTTTCCTGCGTAAATTTTTCTTCAGCCCATTTTTTGCCCGACACTCCAAGTTTTCGTGCCAGCATTACATTTTGCGATAAAAATTCTATTTTATCTGCAAGTTCCTCATAATTTCCAGGCGTGTATAGAAGGCCGTTTTCTCCATCACGGATTAACTCAACGGTTCCGCCGCTTTTAGAACCAATAACAGGTTTTTCGGCCAGCATTGCCTCTATTGCAACCCTTCCGAAAGCCTCGTTTTTCGAACATACAAGCACGATATCAGTGCAGTTCATGATGAAGGCAACTGGATAGTCGACCCATTCTACAAAGGTCACATATTTTTCCAGATGATTGGAGGACACCAAATTCTTGAGAAAACCCAAATAATCTTCATCGCCGCTGCCAACGATATATAAATGAACGTTTCTTTTTCTTTGTATCAATCCACTAAAAGCCAGAATCGCCTCATCCTGGCATTTCCCCGGTTTCAGCATTCCTAAAATAGCGCATGTGGCAACATTCTCTTTTTTAAATTCAGAATAATATTCTTTGGATGCGGGAAGTTCTTCTACTGTAACAGACTGATAAGCAACGTATATTTTATCATTATTAATATATTTTTGATATTTCTGCGCCACTGCAAACGAATTGGTTATACATGCATGGGAAAGAAAATTCATAAGAAACAATGAAACCTTTTCACCCAAGTCATATTGCAGGCCATGATCCTCATATCCGAATTCATGCACATGCCAGACATGGGGAATTCTGAGAATTTTTGCAGCCAGCGCCCCTGCACAAACCGCATTTGTGTTCGTATAAACCACATCGCAATTCAATTGCTTAATTCTATAGGCTAAAAATATAGCTGAAAATATATTGTACAGCGTTTTTACAACAGCCTTTAAAAAGTGTTTAAGGATTGAATTTTCATCGCCCACCCACCATCTGTAAGGAAATATTTCATAACTTATTCCTTTTTTGTAAAGCAGTTCTGAGAGGAATCCGTGCTTTGGAAGAAAGACATGACATTTGACCCCTAAAAGCTGCAAAGATTCAGCAAGTTCAACAAGGGCTTTTTCCGCCCCGGCTTTCCCTTGTGAATGGGATATGAAACATGCTTTCATTTTTCCTAACCTGCAAGATCTATTTATAAAAAATCTAACGTAATGGGCTAATCAATAACCATGTTTTCCATTCATAAATAAGTGTCAAGGACATAGAATTCTTTAGACTCTAAATCATGAGCCTTTAAATGATCAAGTTACTCAGGTTAGCCCGTTATAGTGGATGTGATTTTTGTTTCTTGACGATTAAGAATCTGGAATGACAGCAAAAAAAATTACATCATTCATTAGGTATCATCCATAACCAAGACATTCGTACTGATCGACATTCGCTGACTGCCCAATCCAAGTAGGCGCCAGGTAGCAGGAGGACTGCAATAGTGCGCCATGGGAATTCTTCACGCTCCCGGGGTTCTTGCCATATTTGCTTTATTCGGTGCGAGTCAGCAAAACGGTTTAGCAAAGTATGGGTAACTCCAGGGACCATGGATTCGTGCAGTTCGACAAGAATAGCGACATTCCTTAATGCAGGGACAATAAGCGGATCAAGAAGGATATTTTCATAACCCTCGACATCGCAAACAACGAGTGTCCTCGATTCATTAGCCAAGCACACAGCCAAATCAGCAGGCTCACATTTGCCATACGATTCTATGTGAGTCTCCACGGAGTTCAAAACCGCCATCTCCCGAACCGCCTTCTGGCCCTTTGCTTCAATTTCAAAGGCAATCACCTGTGAATCGTGCAGACGCAGAGCAAGACCAACGGCATAATAGCCTTCCGCCGCACCAATATCAACGACCAGTTTAGGGTGACGCGCAATTGCCTCTTCTATCATAGGTATCAACTCCCGCTCGTAGATTCCCAAAAGCTTTGGTATGTAAGAACTTCCCAGTGAAAATTTAAGATAGCGCATCCCAACAAACGGACCTTTTCGTACTGAGCACGATGTCCGGCTTTGAACAAGGTGCGTCAGATATCCACTTGGCCGAAGGCGATCCGGAATATGGCGACGCAAGATATTAAAAAGTAATTTTTTCATCGATTATTCCATTTTTCCAAAATGTTAAGTCTTTACCTAATATTTCACTCAGGCTATCAATTTCTCCTGCAAATGTTTCAGTTAACATTTTTTTTGTTTCTGGATTCATGGCAGGCCGTGCAATAAACTGAGTATTATGACTTTGAAATTTTCTATACAAAACACTACGAACTACTTGGGGAATAATTTTTTTCCCCATTTTTCTGAAAGGATGAACCGGATTTCTTAAAATTCTTTGCAATCGTTTATAACGAATTACTTTATTAGGATTGATAACTTTAAAAGATGACTGAAAATTATCTTCAATCCCTAAGAAATGAAGCGTTTCCCTGTAAATTTTTTGAGTATTTTTTTTAAATTCATCAAATATAATAACATGAACGCTTTCTTTGCCGAATGTGTCCAGATAACGTTCTATTTGTGCAGTATATTTAACAACTTCAGTATAAAAGAGTTGACTGACAAAGTATACAGTGTCCGGGATGTTAAGACCCTTTTTGCGCTCTTTTTCTGCTTTTAAAGCCTCCTCAAAATTTTCTATTGATTCGCCTCCTTCCCACAAAAATTGGCTGTGTAAGGAAAAAAGCATGTCAACCGGATTTCTCAGCATGATAATTATCTTTGCAGAAGGTGAAAACGCTCTGATTTCGGATGCCGCAGTTTTTGAATATAAATACCACACCGAACTTTCCCCAACCATTTTTTCTCTAATCGCCGGAGCAAAAAAAGATAAATATTTTTCAGTTTCTTTGTCATCTCTTGGAGTTTTAAAATTATCTACATGTGGGGAAAAGTGAAGATCAGAACCAAAAAAATGAAGTTCTTTTACCGGCATAAAAACATCCGGGTGCTGTGCAAGGTATTCAGACATTGCAGTGGTGCCGCACTTAGGCGCACCAACGATAAAAAAATTGGGTTTTCGAATTAAATGATTCATGGTTTTCTTAGTGACAGTTTCGCAATAGTTAATGCTCAAAGTTCAAAAACGGTAAATATCCGATAATTTTTCCGTACTTCATTTTTATAAAAATCAGCGAACCAATATTCCAGAAAATAACGCTGACTGTTCCTGCAATGGCCGCGCCGATGGCCCCAAGCGGCGGGATCAGCGCGAAATTGAGGCCAACACAGATGACCGCAGCGCCAAAAACGATATTGCGATAAGCGATTTGATGCCCGGTCATTTCCATGAAATAGCCAGTGGAACCAGAAACCGAGTTGACAAACTGCCCGATCACCAAAACAACCATGGCCCAGTAGCCCGCTGTAAACTCCAGCCCGAATAAAATTCCCAGGATGGGTTTCCCGAATACGATCAGCACAGCCAAGATGGGCGCTGTTGTCCAGAAAATAAGTTTCGCGGATTTTTGGGCCACGTAAAAAAGGTCGGCCATGTTGCCGCTGTGGAAAAGCTCGGAGAATTTGGGTGCTGCAATGGTGTTCACAGCCCCTAAAACAAACGTAGTGAGCATGGCAAGTTTGACCGCGATGTCATAATATCCGATCTCGGCTTCAGTTCGGAACATTCCTAAAATTAATACCCCGGCCTGTCCGATAGCAAGATTGATGGTAGCGGTCATGAGCATGGGAAAGGAAATAGCCAGTATTTCCTTGATCGGCATATTGCACGTTACATCTAAGGGCTGCATTTTTTTTTTAAACTCGATCTGCATGATCAATACACCGACCAGAGCGGTAATAAGACATGAGGCGAAAATCGCGTAGACCGGGTTGTACGGGTTGAAAAAATAAAGTGTAATAACAACCAGAATTAATAGCTTGGCAACAGCCGGAAGCATTTGCATGAAGGCAAATGTCCGGATCAGGCGCAATCCTCTAACCGCCTGGGTGTTCAGGACCGCTATTGCTAAAGAAACCAAAAAGACTGATGAAAGTGCAATAAAAAATGATAAATGGGGCTTGGAAAAAATATTTTCCGCAATCAAATGGGAACCCCAAAAAAGAAAACCCCCAAACAACACAGCCACGCTCGTCAGAAAATACTGAATTTTGCGGTAAATCCGGAAAGCCGATGTAACGGAATATTTGGCGACGTGTTCCGGGATCAGTCTCAGAATCGAGGTGTCTGTTCCCAGCACAGTAAAAACCACAGCCAGACTCATAAAAGAATTAATCATAGCCATAATGCCCATTATTTCAGCACCATAAAACCGGGCGACAATAATGCTGGTGACCATGGCGACGAGGGTTGCCCCCACCCGCGCACCCAAGGCCCAGACCGAACCAGTAAGAATTTCGGAGAATTTCTTGTCCGCTAACAGGCTATGGATTTTTCTCTCGAGAAAAGGGAACACTTCTCGCTGTTATTCCACAATAAGTTAATAGTTTTTCCATTTTTCGAAGTGAACATCTCTCTAATGTCGCGACAAAAAATCCACGATTCAGAGCCCCAATCAAAGCATCTGCTCCCTCTCTGAAATGGGTGGTTTGAGACTTTCTTGAGTTGGCTTTAACAGAACTCCGCCCCTTGGGTTACATGGGCTTAAACATATAAGCTGTTAAAGATATTATTGTTTAGCGCTATATTTACGCTTCAGCAGGGATTTCTGAACCGACTTCCCTGCTGAGTTCAGTGATCTCCCTTTTGAGGGCTTCGTACTCCCTTACCTTGAGTGATAGAAAACTCTTCGTGAGCTTGGCTTTTTCCTCAATTCCCTTTGGGGTGAGGAGATAGGCATAGGCTATCTTGTTGTTGGAGTTTTTGAAGCGCTTTATGCGCACAAAGCCTTTCCCGGCAATCTCCTTCAGGCAGTAGTTGGTCTTGCCAAGGCTTATCCCGAGGCGACTTGCCAAATCCCTCTGGGTGAGTTCACTATTCTCAGAAAGGATTTTCAGGATTCGTATGTGGATTTCCTGCTCAAAAAGGTTTTTGTTCATGACATGAACGCTTACAACGGCTCTAAGAGAATGTCAATTGAAAATCAAGGAGTGGGAAGGCTTCTGCCCTTTTTTAGGTAATGGGGGACGTTTATAATGGGGGACGTGGGTAGATAATGAAGATTATTCTCTATCCTCGTTCGTTACTTGTTGTAGACCAAGCAACCTTTCACCTCTCCTTACAGCATAAGAAACGCTG
>CAZLRI010000174.1:0-5670 GCA_964561745.1 uncultured Pseudobdellovibrionaceae bacterium
TGCAGCTACATATCCGCCCGGTCCTGCTCCAATTATTGTAAGATCATAACTCATAGTTTTTTAGAATCCATAATTGCACATTTTCATGGTAAGTTCTTAAAAAGTTGAGGTAAATATACACATCTGTCATTCCCGCGTAGGCGGGAATCCAGCAATTTCAACAAGTTCTGGATTCCTGCTTTCGCAGGAATGACAAACCGCCTCAACTTATTGAGAAGTTACAATATTTCTTTATAACCATTTAGTATAGATAGCGAATTATTTTGAAAACATAAACTGTAATTTTAGTTTATTGTAGCTTTTTTGTTAAAAATAAGATCAAACTCTGGTCCAAGAAAATACTAACCAGAAAAAAGGGATTGATTATGAGCTATCAGGTTATAGCAAGAAGATATCGTCCAAAGACCTTTGATGAAGTTGTTGGTCAGGAACATGTTACAAAAACATTAAGAAATGCAATTGAAGCTAACAGAATACATCACGCATATCTGTTGGCAGGGCCAAGGGGGATTGGCAAAACAACGGTTGCCAGAATTTTGGCAAGGGCATTTAACTGTGAAAAAGGACCAACTATAAATCCATGTGGCGAATGCGTTCAGTGTAAAGAAATCTCAAGCGGAGCTTCGATGGATGTTCAGGAAATTGACGGAGCTTCAAATACAGGTGTTGATGATGTTCGCGAAATTCGTGACAGAGCTAAATATCTTCCAGCAAGCAGCAGATATAAACTCTATATAATTGATGAAGTTCATATGCTCTCTACCGCGGCTTTTAATGCATTGCTTAAGATATTGGAAGAGCCGCCAGCCCATGTTATATTTATGTTTGCTACAACAGAGCCACATAAAATTCCTATTACCATCTTATCAAGATGCCAGCGATATGATTTCAGGAGAATACCTGTTCCCAAGATAGAAGAATCTTTAAAGAGCATAGCAGATATTGAGGGCATAAATATAGATAAGGAGTCTTTATCTCTTATATCTCATGAAGCACAAGGTTCTTTAAGAGATGCTCAGTCTTTGTTGGATCAGGCTATTGCGTTTTCAGGGAAAAATGTAGAATTGAAAAACATAGAATCCATGCTCGGTTTTTTGGATAGAAAACTGATTTTCGATCTTTTAAAAGATGTTTTAAATAAAAATGTTTCTTTGGCATTAAAAAAACTTAATTCTGTGTTTGAGATAGGTGTTGATTTGACAAGGTTTGCCACTGAGTTTCTTGGTTTCTTGAGAAATATAATGGTGATAAAAAAGTGTGGTTTTGAAGCAAGTTTGATTGATTTACCAAAAGAGGAAGCAGAGAGCCTTGCGGATCTTTCTCAAAAAGTTTCATACGAAGAACTGCAGCAGATGTTTCATATATGGTATTTGAACGTGGACAGCGTAGCTAGGACATCTTTTCCAAAGATGTTTTTGGAAGTAACTTTGATAAAAATAATGAGCGTTGAACCGGTTAAGCCTATTGCAGATATAATCATGGAGCTCGAGAGATTGTCTGGTAATGCGTGTTTGCTGGATACTAAAAACAACAAGGAAGAAAGAACAGTTGAGAATAAACAAAACATAATAAAGAAAGATGCAGATATTTCCAAACCTGTTGAACAAGGAGATGTTGATGAGTTATGGAAGGGGTTTCTGAAATGGCTTGGGCAAAGTAGTCCGCAGCTTGCATCTATTTTTGGTCATGGAACACTTATAAATTTATCCAATGATGTTGTTCAATATTCTATGGAAAATCCTTTTTATGCAGAAATGCTTCAAGAGGAGGACAGAAAAACACAGGTGTTAAAGCAGATGAAGGCTTTTTTTAAGAAAGATATGATGCTTGATGTGAGTGGTATAAATAAAACAGTGAAGAATATCGAAGCTGCTAAGGTTGAACATTCAGGGAATCATGAAAAAATAGAAGCGCAGGTGATAGATACAGTTTCAAAGCAGAAGAAAAAAAAGGATCTTACAAAGGAGGCTTTGGAATCTGATATTGTTCGTGAAGCAGCTAATATATTTGAAGCAAAAGTGCATGATGTGAGGACGGATTTTGAGGAAAAGTAAAAAATGAGTTTAATAATAGATAATCTTATAAAAGAATTATGCAAGTTGCCGGGGATAGGCGGTAAGACAGCAACTCGGCTGGCTTTTTATATTTTAAAGCAGCCAGAACAGTATGCTCTCTCGCTTGCTAATGCTTTAGTTGATGTAAAAAACAAGGTTGGTTTTTGTTCTGTTTGTTTGAATTTAGCAGAAAAAGATCCATGTGAAATTTGTAGTGATAATAGGCGCGATTTTTCTGTGATCTGTGTTGTAGAAAATCCATCAGATATTCTTGCAATTGAAAAAACAAAACAGTTTAGAGGTTCGTATCATATTCTGCATGGATCCATAAGCCCTCTTGATGGTATTGGACCGGATGATATTAAAATAAAGGAATTATTAAAAAGGCTTGATAGCTCTTCTGTTCATGAATTGATTATTGCTACAAACGCCAGCATCGAAGGTGAAACTACAGCTCTATATCTGACTAAACTTTTGAAAAATAGAAAAAATGATATAGCAATTACCAGAATTGCTTCTGGAATTCCAATTGGGAGCGATCTGGAATATGTTGATACATCAACTTTAAGCCGTGCTTTTGAAGCACGTAGGCAGTTGTAAGGAGTGTTGTTGAACTCCTTGTTGTTTTTTTGGTTTAAAATGGTTGTCATCTCGGATTTGTGTTTTATGTCATCCTCGGACTTGATCCGAGGATCCAGTCTAGATTCCCCTGTCAAGCAGGGGAATGACAATCATAGATAAAAAGAAAGGGTGAAAAAATATGGATCTTGAATTTATTTATAAGAGAAGAAGCATCAGAAAGTATAAACCGGATTCTATTTCAAAAGAGATAATTGTTGAATTATTAAAAGCAGCTATGGCTGCGCCAAGCGGAATGAATAGGCAGCCATGGGAATTTATTATTGTAACAGATGCGAGTATGCGTGCGAAGTTGGCAGATGCTCATCCATATGCACAAATGGCAAAGGAAGCACCACTTGTTATTGTTGTCTTGGGTAAGAAAAATGAAAAATGGCACATACAGGATTGTGCTGCAGCAACGGAAAATATTTTGATAGCTGCTGCTAACCTTGGGTTAGGAACTGTGTGGTGTGGTATGGATGATGTAAAACAGTCACCAGTTAGAAAATTGTTAAATATACCTGAAGATTACTGGGTATTTAATCTTATCCCAACCGGATACCCTGATGAATCGCCTCGCCCAAGAACTCAGTATGATGAAAAGAAGATTCACTTTGAAAGTTTTTAAAGCTCTTTTCCAGTCAGACAGATCAAAATACTGCACATGGTAGCCGCAGGCTTTAGCCTGCGAATCTGCGCACCTTAAAAGGTGCGGCTACCGCAATCTCATCAGATGGAGCAAAAATAGTTTTCAAAGTAGATGGCGATTGTGACAAAGATGATTGTTTTTAAATTATCTTATATTTTTGCAAGCGGGATACAAGGGTAGATCGTGGCACATCCATTAATCTTGCTGTTTTGCTGATATTCCCCACGCACTTTATCAAAGCATCTGTTCCTGAATTTTCCTTCTGTAATCAATTTTTCCAGAGGCTGATGTGTAGCTGCAAGGAGTCTTACATCAACTTGTTTTGTTACAGAACCGCCGACTCTTTCAAATTCCTTTTCCTGAAGGACTCTTAATAACTTTACTTGCACTGAATCAAGTAGGTCTCCAATCTCATCAAGAAAAAGAGTTCCTTTGTCGGCAAGTTCAAACCTGCCTTTTCTTGCTGCCAATGCACCTGTAAAAGCGCCTTTTTCATGTCCGAACAACTCGCTTTCAAGAACTCCAATTGATAATGCCGCACAGTTAAGTTTGATAAACGGCTCTTCAGATCTTTTGCTCAATGCATGTATGGCATGAGCTATTAATTCTTTGACGGTGCCAGACTCACCTCTGATTAAGACAGTTGCATTTGTAGGAGAAACTTTTTTTATTTGTTCAATAACTTGTCTGAGTTCTCCATCTGTTCCGATGATATTTTTAAAATCATAAGATTCAAGGATCTGTTCTTTTAAGTATGAGTTTTCAGTTTGAGCTGCCATCAGTTGTTTGATTGCATTCATCTTGTCATCGTAAATCGATAATGCTTTATCGATTCGCTTTTTTAGATCTTCATAATCCCATGGCTTAACTATATAATCATATACATGGCCATCATTGATGGCTTTTAGGAGCGCATCCAGATCTGTGAACGCTGTCAGAATCATACGCTGTGCATATGGATTTATCTTCATTGTATGAGATAAAAATTCCGTGCCCTTCATATTGGGCATACGCTGATCAGTCACAACAAGAGCGATTTCTGGCGTAGCTTTTACTATTTCCAAACCTTTTGTTGCAGAATCAGCAATCAGCACTTCATAATCAAAACGAAAACTTCGCTTGAAGGTTTGCAAATTAGCCATATCATCATCAACATAAAGAATAATTTTTTTCATAATAAATGTTTTCTTAATCCGTTAATTTGTTTTGGGAAAAATCACCTGAACTGTTGTGCCAGCTTCCTGTTCTGAGTTAATAATAATCTCGCCTTTCCAGCGGTGGATTATCTGCTGGCAAATTGATAATCCCAAACCAGTTCCTTGTCCTTCGGGTTTTGTTGTAAAAAATGGTTCAAAAATATGATTCATTGTATCTTTGGAAATCCCTTTTCCATCATCACGAATCTTTATATATACTTTTTTTGCATCTTCGTAACCGATGATCCATAAATGTCCCTTTTTATCCATGCCATGTATTGCATTTGTAAACAGGTTCATCCACACTTGGTTAAGTTGTCCGCTATTACCTGTAACAAATATATTTTGATCCACATCTAGATGCACTGCAATCCCTTCTTTGATCTCATGTTGAAGAAGATTAAGAGTGCTTTCGATTCCTGCTTTAATATCAACCTTAGTTATGACATCATCCTGTGAATGCCCGAATCTCCTTAAGTCTGTTACAATATTTTTTATTTGAGTTGCTCCTTCTGAAACATTATCTATAAGCAAAGATAGATCAGTTAGCACTTCTTTAGAAGAAATTTCATTTTTAAACTTAGGTGCATCTGGTTTTGTCACATTTTTTATATAGGATACATATTCCCGCAAAATTGAAAGATTCGAATAGATAAATGTTGTTGGATTGTTTATTTCATGAGCTACGCCTGCTATCAAATGACCAAGTGACGCCATTTTCTCAGTTTGCACCAGTTTAAGCTGAGTGTTGCGCAGATTTCCAAGTATGATTCCTACAAGTGATGCAACTGGAAGAACAACAGTGATTGGCGCAATATAATTTAATGGTAAATTTTTTTCAAAGATAAATATAGCTATTGCTGCTGATAAAGGAATAAGAAACGCAATCACCTGTCCAAATAATAGATAGACGCCGGCTATACGATCAGTTTCTCGAATTGCTGATTTTGAGTTAATTGCAAGTTTAATAATCCAGAAAAGATATGACAATACTGCATATGCCACTGCCAAGAGTTCAAAGGTTGGCCAGATGGCAGGGTGTTTATAAAATGTATATACATATGGGATAAAAATTATGAGAGAAAGAGCATATGGAATCCCCCTATGTCAGGGAAGATGTCGCGAAGGATAGGGTCGTAATTTGGCAAAT
>CAZLRI010000175.1:0-5659 GCA_964561745.1 uncultured Pseudobdellovibrionaceae bacterium
ATAATACTATATCAGCCTTTAGCGAGCATGTTTACCCATAAAAAAGTTGTGTTATCGGTAGTATTACTAAGGTATTGGTCTTAGGTAAATATCACATAATAGGTTTTAGGGAGGTAAGAAATGCCTTCTCCGAGCGATCTTTATCAGCAGTTTTTCAGCGCCAATGCCGTTGAAGAAAACATTGCTTTGTCCAGAGTACCAGAAAAGGTTTGGCAAGAAAATGGCCCAAAAAAGGCATTAGACAATTTTCACTTATCCGCCGAACATGTTCCCGCCTATAAAGATTTTCTGAAACACCATAATATTAATCCTACGAAGATTAATTCTATCGGTGATTTCGAGAAAGTTCCATGTACCGATAAAGAATCATATTTAACGAAGTATCCTCTAAACGAACTTTGCTTTGGTGGGGATATAGCACGAAATACTATAATCTCTTCAAGCTCAGGATCAAGCGGAAAACCATTTTATTGGCCAAGAGTTTTGGATCAAGATATCAATGCAGCAAAATTTATAGAAATGCACTATATTAACAATTTTTCCATTGATAAGATTTCCACACTTCTGATTGTGTGTCTTGGGATGGGTGTCTGGACGGCGGGAGAAATGATGTCGGGATCAGGCAAGCTTATTTCTCAGAAACAAGCTTTATTTTCGGTAATCACGCCAGGTCTTGCGTTGGAAGAAATACTGAAAATATTAAGAAATGTTAGTCAACTATATAAACAAAGCCTAATGATTGGCTATCCGGCATACATTAAAGATATTATCGACACATGTGTTAAGGAAGGTTTGGATCTCAATAGATTATCTTTGAAGGTTCTGGTTGGGGGAGAACCAATTACCGAAGAATGGCGGGGGCATGTGTTTGAGAAAGCACGAATGAAAAACCGATTGAAAGATATCACTTCTCTTTTGGGTTCTTCAGAGGGAGGAATGATTGGTTTTGAGACACCTATTTGTACCTTAGTACGAAGGGAATGTTTTAAAAATAAAGAAATAACACAAAGTCTTTTCAATAACCATACAATTCCATCTATTGTTCAGTACAATCCAATGGGTAAATATATGGAGAGCGTGAATAATGAACTTATTCTCACCAGCATGGGTGGAATACCGCTAATCCGTTATAATACCAAAGATAATGGTAGTGTTCTTAGTCTTCAAAATGTACTCGAGATATTATCACGACATGGTTTTACTCAGGAACGAATTATAAAAGAGCTTAGCAGTTCATCACTCTGGACATTTCCTTTCGCTTATTTATTCGGAAGAACAAATATAATGACCACGCTTTACGCCGTCAATATATATCCTGAAAATATAAAAGCTGCTTTAGTTGATAATAGAGTCAGAAATCATATCACCGGTAGGTTTGCTATGAAAACGGCTGAAAATAAAAATTGTGATCAATCGCTTGAGATATTTATTGAACTTGGTCAAAAAGAAATAGCGGGCGTGAAACTTAAAAATCTATTAACCAAGGTAATATCGGAGAAGTTAAAGAAATTGAATAGCGAATATAAAAAACTTACTGAATCAGTGAACCGAAAAAATTTAATCACTCTTAAATTACAGCCTTTTGGAGATAAGAGATACTTTTCTTCTGATAAACAAAAATATGTCATCACATCCTAAAGAAGATTCCTTGAAGAATCTTTTAAGTAAAGTCCTCCACGATTCGGTTGAGGAATTTGAACCCCATCCGCCGCTTTTTGATATGAGCTTGAAAAGCGACGTTTCCCAATTGCGGATTTTCCTAGTAAAACAGGGTAAGAATATTGTAAAAATTGATCATTATCTGAGAATGCTCCAAGAATTTTTTGACGTTACACATCCTCAGCTGAAACATAATCCACTTGAAAAAGAAAAACTTTTTAATAAATTCTTAGCTAAGCACACAACAAATCATGATCTAGAAAGATGCGGTGTATGGGTTTATTACCCTTGGACTAATAAAATAGTACATTGCTTGGATAAAGATAGGTATCAAAGGGTTAGAACCTCTAGAAATCAAAATCTTGTTAGTCTCGAGGAACAAAAGGTATTGTATCGATTACATATTGGAGTTATTGGTTTAAGCGTTGGCCAAGCGGCAGTATTAAATTTGGTTATCGGAGGGATCGGTAACTTTATGCGGTTAGCCGATCCAGACATTATTGAATGTACCAACCTAAACAGGATTTTAGGTAGCCTTGAAAATCTTTACACTAAAAAGGCATACTTTTTAGCTAAAAAGATTTATGAGATCAATCCATTTGCTGAATTAGATTTATATCCAACGCTAATCACGCAAAACAATATAGACGACTTTCTTTGTAAAGGAAAACGGCTTGATGTGGTAATTGATGCGTTTGATGATATCAAAATGAAGATTAATCTCCGCGTAGTAGCCAAGAAATATCGCATACCCGTGGTTATGGCAACCGATCTTGGTAATGGCGCTATGGTTGATGTAGAACGATTTGACATGAATAAAGAAACACCGTTATTCGGAGGGCGAATATCCGACATAGACATTGATTCTTTGCCAGAAACACTTGAATATAAGGATATCGCTAGATTTGCGTCGCAAATCATTGGAATGGAGAATCTGCCACTCAGGATGAAAGAATCACTTTCTCAAGTGGGTAAAACACTAGCTGGACATCCACAGTTAGCTTTGGCATCATCATTAGCGGGAACATTAACGACATTCGCCGTTAAACAGATTGCTTTAAATAAGAAGATCTCAAAAAACCGCGTGCATATACCTTTTGAAAAGCTGTTTGAGGAGGAAGACCGCTCAGCTTAGTGAGTGATATAATTAATCTTAATAGAAGCTATTTTTACACTCTATGGTGCTTTAATATATGCTAAAACTGATTGTTACTCTCATTTCCTGCATAACTTCAGTCATTTTGGGTGCAATAGTTCTGTTTAGTAATCGGCGTTCTATAATCCATATTTTATTATTTGTTTTCTCAATTGGTTTTGCAGGGGCAGTCGGATGTAACTTCATGACGATTTATGATACGGATCCTGGACATGTGTTAATCTGGATTCGACGGACGATGGTTTTTGCCTCCATGCTTGACCCAATTTTTTTTCTGTTTATCCAGAACTTTCCCTACTCTCGTTTGGTTATTAAAAAGAAATATGTCGCCTTAACAATCTTGGCAATGCTGGTAAGCATGTTATTTGCCTTAAGTCCATGGATGTTCACTAAGGTTTCGATAAACATGGGGAATATAGATGCTCGTCCGGGACCAGCAATGGGATATTTTATTATCGTATTTACTTTTTTTCTCATAGCATCGATCATTACTTTTCGGAAAAAAATTGCCTCCGCCGACAATATCGAGAAAATGCAGCTTAAGCTTGTTATCATTGGTTTAATCATCAGTTTTTCTTTAATTATCTTTGCTAATCTTATCGTAACCCTTATCTTTAAAATATCGTCTTTAGTCATTTTATCGAATGTGGCACCTATTGTTTTTACCGGAATGATGGCTTATGCAATCATTCAACATCGTTTTTTGGATATACGCTTAACTCTGGAGATGCTCGTTGACCTTTTTTTCAAATCTATTATCTGTTTTGGTGTTTTCATAATCCCGACCACACTGTATTTCGTCTTTTGTCAAAAATCTCCTAGTTTTTTAATTTTTATTCTTCTTTCATATATTGCTTCTTTAGGTGTTTTGCTTATTAACGAGCGGATTGATGTGTCCATAAAGTCATTGGTGAATATGATCTTCTATGGGAAGAATCTTGCTCATGAAAAGACGTTAAAAAAGATGCATGATGAGCTGATGATCACTTTGGACATTCAGCAAATACAAAATAAAGTAGAAAAAACCCTTAAAGATGTTCTGAACACAACTACCTTTTCTCTTGTGTTAGATGCCAACCATGAAGGAGGCGCAATCGTAAGACATGTGAAACAAAATACTTCTATCCTTGTCTTTGACGAGTTAAGGAAAACGCTTCACGAAATGTCAGAAGCAACTTCCAAAAGAAACATCTTAAACGACACTATAACCGAAATGGAAAATCGGAAAATAGCAATTTATGCTCCTATTTTAAGGAAAAACGGAAATTTTGATGCTCTTCTTATCGGGAGCAAAAAAAATGGTGGAATCTTTACCGTTCAAGACATTAATATTGTAGAGGCTTTAAGATTCCAATTAAGTAATGTTCTTGAAAATGTTTTTCTCTATGAGAAAGAGAAAAATTTTAATGAGCATCTAAAATCTGAAGTTGAGAAGGCGACACGAGAACTTAAACACGCCTATGGACAACTCAAAACCGTTGATCAAATGAAAGACTATATTATTGACATTTCCTCTCATGAGTTGCGTACTCCCGCGACGGTTATAAAAAGCTATCTCTGGCTTGTTTTAAATCGTAAAAAGGGTGAAATTAATGAAAAACAACGCGGCGCTCTTGATATTGCCTATCAGGCAAATGAGAAACTTATTCAACTTATTACCGACATGTTGGATGTTTCAAAGATAGAGTCTAAAAAAGTAGAACTCAATTTAGAAGAATTTGATATTTTCAAGATCGTTCAGGAATTAGTTAAAGAACTTTCAGTTAAAGCAAAAGAGGAGAATATCTATTTGAAAATAGAGCCTTCTGCTGAAACGCAATATTTCATACACGCTGACAAAGAAAAAACTGAAGAAGTAATCATGAATCTTTTAAGCAATGCCATTAAATATACAAAAAAAGGTGGTGTCATGGTCAGCCTTGATCAAGATTCTGACTATGTAAACGTTCACGTTCGAGATACCGGCGTTGGGATTCGAAAAGATGACTTGTCCAAATTGTTTACGAAGTTCTACCGTACCGAGCAGACTTTGGTGGAGATTCCAACGGCCGGCGGTACAGGGCTTGGCCTTTTTATCACCAAATCTCTTGTCCAAATGATGGGAGGAGCGGTTTGGGTGGAATCTGAGCCAGGAAAGGGGTCAACATTCAGCTTTAAACTGCCTAAACAGGGAGTAAATAATGAAGATTAGTAGCGTATTGGTTG
Source organism: uncultured Pseudobdellovibrionaceae bacterium (assembly GCA_964561745.1). Lineage (GTDB taxonomy): Bacteria > UBA10199 > UBA10199 > 2-02-FULL-44-16 > DYJF01 > CAZLRI01. Next base: position 5,021 of record CAZLRI010000175.1, read on the forward strand.
TTGAGGACGAACTGTTTATTCTTGACCTTTATCAGGAAATACTAACAGATGAAGGGCTTAAGGTGTTTACAGCTAAAGATGGTGAGGAAGCGCTTGAATTTTTTAAGGCCGGCAAGAAAGTAGATGTGGTATTACTCGATATTATGATGCCTCGTTTAAGCGGTCTTAATTTACTTAGAGCGATTGCTGGTGATAAAAAAATTAGAAAACCACAAATTATCCTTCTTACTAATCTTCCCGATAAAGACGTCATTAATCATTGCTATAAGTTAGGAGCCTGCGGCATCATAATGAAGTCTGATATTACCCCTGATCAACTGTTACCTCAGATTAAAACGATTCTTGAGACAAAGAAAAAACAATAACATTTTCCGATTATTTCTTCACGACCACTTATAAAAGTTTCCTAAAAGGCAAAAGCATGCTATTATATAGGCGATCTATGGCTGTGCCATAGGTTATACAACTTTTTTGCCTAAACTCTTTTTTTAGGGCATGGCACAAAATCCGATCAAGGAACGAGAGCTCCTCGTTCAGACTTCCTTGATCGGTCTGTAGCCGAAAGGTTACAGGGTGGCGAAAGCTGCCGGCTAGCGGGGAGCTTTGTCGTTTTTCAAGCGCTGAAATAAATAAGCTTCC
>CAZLRI010000176.1:0-5596 GCA_964561745.1 uncultured Pseudobdellovibrionaceae bacterium
ATATTCAGCAATTCAAAAGATAGCCAAAAAAGAGTGTATAGCAGAGAGCGGATATAGAACTATAGTTAATACAAATAGCATGTCAGGTCAGGTTGTTTTTCATCTTCATTTTCATGTCTTAGGTGGAAGGCAGTTAAGAGGGCTAGGGTGATGGTTAGTTGGCAGCCTGTCATTCTCGTGCTTGACACGAGAATCCAGTTTTATTGTTATTCTGAACTGGATCTGGCATCTGTCTTTTCTGGATCCTCGGATCAAGTCCGAGGATGACAACCCTCAAGATCGAGGATGACTAACGAACGACCATCGACAAATAACTATCGGCTAATCTATATGAACACAGAAATCATTTCCATAAATCCAGCAACGCTAGAAGAAGCAGGTCGGGTTTTATCTACTACAAGTTCAAAAATTCCTGAGTATGTTGCTGAAGCGCGTGCAGCGCAGTCTCTCTGGCATAGGATGGGTTTTAAAAAAAGGGCTGAATATATATTGAAAGCTCGTGAATATCTTCTGAATCATCTAGATGATTTTGCAAAAACTATAACTATTGATAATGGAAAACCTCTGGCTGAGGCATATTCATCTGAGCTATATCCGGTTGCAGATCTTATTTATTATTTTTCTTATCATGCGGAAAATCTACTAAAAGATTTTAACGTTTCCATAGGTATTCTTGGTTTATTAAGGCGCCAATCGCATATTGCTTTTCAGCCAATGGGCGTTGTCGGTATTATCAGCCCATGGAACTATCCGTTTTCAATACCAGTAGGCGAAGTTGCTATGGCGCTGTTGTGTGGAAATGCTGTTATTCTAAAGCCTTCATCAGCTACTCCTTTGGTAGGTAAAAAAATAAGAGAGATGTTTGACGCAGCAGGATTGCCGTCCGGCGTTTTCACGGTTGCTATAGGTGATTCATTTGTGGGTAACGCACTTGTAGAATCACATGTAGATAAGATACTGTTTACAGGTAGTGAAGGAGTTGGAAAAACCATCATGGAGAAGTGCGCTAAAAATCTCACTCCTCTGGTTTTAGAACTAGGTGGTAAGGATCCGATGATCGTTCGTCATGATGCTGATTTGGATCTTGCATCATCTGGTGCTGTGTGGGGCGCCTTTGCTAATAGCGGTCAGTGCTGTGCATCTATTGAAAGAGTTTATGTGCATGAATCTATATTTAAACGGTTTGTTGACCTTGTAGTAGTTAAAACAAGCATGTTAAAGCAAGGCAATGGACTTGACCCTGATGTGGATATTGGCGCTATGACAACCTTGTCTCAAATGGAGATAGTTGAGGATCAGGTAAAAGAGGCAATGGATAGAGGAGCTAAAATTCATATTGGCGGACATAGAAATACAACACTTCAAGGATATTTCTTTGAACCAACAGTTATTACAGGAGTTGATCATAGTTTTAAATGTGTAAATGAAGAGACCTTTGGCCCATTAATGCCTGTTATGTCGTTTAGAGATGACCGTCAGGCAATACATCTGGCTAATGATACGCGGTTTGGTCTTACAGCTTCAATCTGGACAAAAAACATCAAAGAAGGGCAATTGATTGCAAAGGAGATACGCGCAGGAACAGTTATGATAAATGATTGTGTCTTTACTCATGCTTTGTCGCAAACTCCATGGGGCGGCAGAAAAGCTTCTGGTTTTGGCAGATCCCATTCCCGCTTTGGATTGCAGGAACTTGTTGCTGTTCATCATGTGCATACCAACCGTTTATCAAAGAAAAATTTTTGGTGGTATCCGTATTCTAAAAACATGGTCTCTTATTTTAATTCTCTTACCAAGACCTTAACAGGAAGTATTATCTCCAAGATAAAAGGATTCCCATCTTTCTTAAAAATCTTTTTTGTTAAGAAGAATTAAAAACACTATCTATATTAACGGCAACGAACAGTGGCATTAAACTTCTTTCGCAACTTTCATAAGATTTATGATATAAGCATAGGATGGATAACACCCATTTCCAAGAAATATCGGCAGATTGGTAGGCTTTTAGATCGTTACAGAAACAGAAGAAAACGTTTTGGACTGCGCTTCAACCTTATCGCTGGACCCTACAATTATGAACTTAAATTATAAAAATTTATGATTAAAAAGATTTATGTAATAGTAATTTTAAATTTGTTGGCTATCTTTTCATTATCGATTATGAACATTAGCAGCGGAGCAAAGGCACCAAATGCAGTCAAAAAGACGTTTGTGTTTCAAGATGAAAAGGCCAAGGAAATAGCTGAATTGCTTGCTATTCCTACAGACTCAAATTTTAAAGACAAGTATAGGCTTGATTCAGGTATAGAATGGGCAGTTGCTCTAAGAGACACTGAAGGGTATCCTGATTCCACACCACCTCAATTTAATACTATAACATATACAGCAGGTGCTTCTCCCAAACTGGTTATTTCAGGAGAATGGTTAGATAGTTACACTGGATCTGGTGGTGCATCAGATCCGCGTTTTCACTTTTCCCCGCCTAAAATAGAATGGTCTTCAGATAACACATCTGTCTGGAGTAAAATTTTTTATCATCTTAAGAAAGATAAAACTTGGAAAGAAACCAAAGTGAAGAAGTTTGGCGATATTCTTGTTGATAAGATAATATATTCCGGAGAGAAACCTATATTTAGAATTCAGGTTTTTAGAGTATTCAATACAGGTGGGGATAAGGTTGAACTCACTGAGACGATATTGATATATGCGGAATAGAAAGCTGGAAAGTCATTTCTCTATCAGACATGAGAGCCCTTCGATAATAGATTAACTTTAGAAAATCAGACTTAACATTTTATATGTTAAACCTCTTGTAGAAAATGCATTTTTTTTCATTATTCTCTCTCTTCCCTAGAGCTCATCTTTACCCACATCTTTTTAAACCCCTCCCATAGCGAAAGTAAGGTTAGGGAGGATTTTAAAATAATTTTTCCTTTAATTCTTCCCCCTTGATGGGGGAAATTAGGCATCTTTTCTATCTCTAAAATAGGCGTGCACAAGTGCTTCTAATCAATGTAATCTTGTTCAAAAAACTCGAACAAACTTACATTGAACAAGCACTAGATGGGGGTGATGTTTCCCCCTCCCGGGACTGGTGAAAAATAGGGAGATTATTTGGCAGGTTTACTGGGTTGCATTTCGCAATAGTTCACAAAAAAGCATAAAATAAATAGCATCTAAGATGCGTTGCGGCTGGATTATCGGTTGGGTCCAAAACAAGATTTATCAAGAATCATTGGCAATTTTGATTATCCGGGAGTAAATTTTAAATTTTCTTATTCATTGTCTGCAGAAAAAGGTGCAATGACAAAAGAACTCGAGAGGGGAAAAACATACGAAATAGCAATTTCAGGAGAAGGAAAGCCAACAATAAAAGTATCGCTTATGTCGAAAGATATCTCAGATTTTTTTGGTGAAGCCACAAACCCGAAGGGTTTTAGATATCGAAAATTTGTTGACAATAACAATTTTACCCATCTTCGATTTTACGACCATCACAAAATGGTTGATGTAACACTTTCTGTACCTGATTCTCAGACATATGTTGATGAGATTGTCGCCTCTTTTCAATTCAATTCTGGCAATCCAAATGTAAACGAATAGCATATGCCAAACATTTTTCAGCCAAAGAAAATTTGTCATGATTGTATTTCATATAATGCCTCCCAAAATTTTTATAATTTTTGATAAATGATATGTAAGAATCTGCCGTAATTGGCGGTAGTTTGCCGCTATAAAGGGATTTGTTAATAGAGGAAAATCCTATCTAATTTCAGTTTTCAATCGATTGCTTTATTTCTGTTGCACACAGTTTCCTTCAAACAACCGGCGGGCAAGCGTCTTTGGCGGCAAGAATCCCGACACTTCTTCGATAATAAGCAGGATTATTTACAGAGCCTGTCCCAATCGAAGCCTAAGGATTTGGAAGGACATTCAAGTGTAACCACTAATAATTCGCATTTTCCACCATTCACATATTATGAAAGGTTCGTATAATGTTGTTTACAAAGGCAAGGAAGAGTATAGGGGGTAATCAAGGATTAAAAAAAATGAGTGAAAGGAGTTTTTGATGAGATCCATAACGAAACAGGTTTTGGTTGTTTTATTTTTATGCGCACTTGTACTAGTTGGGTTAAAAGGGGTCTATGCAGGACCAAACGATCCAGATCCAACGCCAATAGTTCCAGTAGGAGACTTACCTCCGGGACCAGATTTTGTAACTAGCGCAGATGTGGGCAATACACCGGGTGGTTTGACAATTACGCCGTCAGGTGAAGCAGTTTATTCAGTATCCATAGAAGTTGCGCCAGGACGACGGGGAATGCTTGCTTCTCTTTCGTTAAATTATAATAGCGGTGGTGGCGATGGGTATGTGGGGATGAAATGGAGTATTAGCGGCGGGTAATCGACGATCTATCGATGTGGTAGTAACATGGCCGAAGATGGTATTATACGCAGGGTGATGTTTGATCACAATGACCATTTGTGTATGGATGGAAAACGATTGGTACGCATCAGTGGATCCAATTTGCAAGATGGTTCAGAATAGGAGATTTTATTGCTTTTGGATAGTAGCCACTGGGAGATGCTAAAATATAATGCAGGAGTTTTGGAGTTGGTAGATACGGGAATACCTGTTGTGATGGGAGATTACTATTATGATTATGAACATAAACGTTCAGAGACATTTTTAGTAGATCTTAATGGGGATGGGATGAAGGATTTATTATTCTGCCAGCAAAGCGCATTGGATTCCACGCTTCGTAACTGGGTCTATCGGTTACATAATGAAGATTATGGATTTGGTGATGAAATAATGATCACTGATTTAAGCGGACCATGGGCATCTGAATTTAATGATCCCAAGAATATGATTATTATGGACTACAATGGTGATGGGACCACAGATCTCTTAATCAACGGATCACGTGATGGTGCGCCTTCTTCAGCACGATATGATTATTATTATTTTAATGATGGTATGTTTCATAAAGGACCAACCACAAATCTGCCGTATTATTCTAACTATCTTTATCATGGTTTGAGCAAGGTCATAGATATTAACGGAGATGGGCTGGATGATGTGTTGTATATCATGGGAGATTATGAATCGTGTGATGAAACTGGATTATGTCCTTATACAAGTTCTATGTGGATCAATACTGGCGAAGGATTTTTAGGAGGAGAGGGTGGCTATCCGGCTATTCCGTTGGATTACATGTCTCACAACTATTATAATATTGGTTTTGATGCCATGGTTATGGATTATAATAAAGACGGTATTTCAGATTTAATTATAGCCGATGTGCAACCACCATCTGGAACGGTTGGCAATCCACCGAGGTATGAAGGAGAATGGTTGGTGTATAAGGGTCGGGGTGGATATGTAAAAGCGTCCTCTGGTTGCGATGGGTGGGGTGGATGCACGGATGAAGGATTTGAGGAAGCCCAGTCATTGGGCATGCCTTTTTATGATTATGCTTTTAAAGTACATTTCCCATTAGTCATGAACTTAGACGGAGATTTGTTGCCTGACATGCTGATCCCCCTATGTCAGGGAAGATGTCGCGAAGGATAGGGTCGTAATTTGGCAAAT
>CAZLRI010000177.1:0-5543 GCA_964561745.1 uncultured Pseudobdellovibrionaceae bacterium
ACCATATGTGGTATGCCAGCACCCTTGATTTTTAGTTTCGTAACAGCCTGTCGAAAAAATTCACCCCAAAGCGAAAAAAAATGAAAAAAATAGTTGACAAAAAACACAAATTATATTATAATATCTTCGTTGTCAAATTTGATACAAAAGAATCACTTTTGGGGTAAAATGCTTATGAGCATTTGTGTAGTACTTCATTCCATTTGATTTTAGTGGTTTAGGAAGGAACACACCCCTACCCAAACTCAAGAGGGGATTTAGGGGTGTGTCCTTCATCTCACCCGCAAATACAAATGGAATGAGGTAGTAGTGTTTTTTGACTTTACCGAACTCAAAAAACCTTATTTCCAGAAAAGCAATTTCCTGTTTAGTTTTGAGGTAGATCTATTCGGAGGGAATCTCATGAGTTATTTTGATGCAAAAATTAATATGACAAATGCCCAGCCGAGTGATATTCAATATTTTGTTGTGCATTGTTATCCATATGCTTCTGAAGAGCAACTATTAAATATCAAAAGTTTTATTGTGCGTCATAGCCTTCAGGTTATTTTTAAGTCTCCAACCAATCATGTGTGGATTGCTGCTTTAAAGACAGAGAATGGCAATCATCTTAAAAAACTAAAGGGTATAAAATTGGTTGGTGGAATTAATATTAATTCAGGTAAATTCATGGAAGCAACCCAACCCATAGTTATTACTCAGAATGAAACATAAGAGTATAGATAAACAATACAATAGTTCAGAAGCCTTTCGGATAAAAAGGGGTAAGGATTAAGGTAAAGGGAAAGATTTTCTTCCTTGCACCTTGTTGGGGGGTGAAAAGAAGATTGATTGTATGAGAATACCAATAAAATCAATGCCTAATTTTATCCGAGAGCGTTCAATTCAGAGACAAGGAGGTGAAGGGAATTTTATAGTTGACAAAACAGGAGATTTTTTTCTGCTAATTAATCTCATGTTTCGGGGAAATAACAGCAAAAGAAGGAGGTATGTATCATGAGTGTAGGACAAGAGTTATTAGATGTACCATTTCCAGAAATGGTAACAAAATTAGCATTAGGGATTGCAAAGGGTCAGGAAGCCCTGGACAGGAATTCTATTGCAACTACTCTGGTTCTGGCAGAGGAAAAGATTAATGTTATTCCGTCTATTACAAGGACTATCAGGGCAGATGGAACAGTAGAATATGTAAATGCAGTGGCAATAGAGATGTCTCTTCTCCAGGCAGGTCTTTACCCTACTTTTTACCAGTTCAGCGAGGCTACTATTGAGGTCTCTATGGACATTAAGACCAAATCTGAGAAACAAACATCAGTGGATGTTAGCTTAAAGGCAAAAGTTGGATTTGCGTGTTGGTCTGGAAGTATAGCTGCAGATGTTAAGCACAGTCGTAAATTTTCAAAAGAAGTGCATGGCACAAGCCGTCTTTTCACAAAGATGGTTCCTGTACCTCCACCAGAGAGATTCTTCCCTGAGATTGAAACAGTAGACCTTCGATCGGCACCGGCAGCGGTTTAAGAATCCGGAGGAGGATATGGATAGGCAGTTAATTTGCCTCTATTATTCTAAAAATGTTGAAGGTTGTTTCCTATCTATGGAGGCAACCTTCAAGCCTGTTGAGGAAGAATAGCTATCGTGTAGGTGCACTAAACAAAGCAAGCGTTATCACTATTAGTTACAAGGAGAGGTAGGAGAGGCAGTATCACCTTACATCGTAAGCCTCTATATAACACAAATTATATAAGGAGATAATATTATGGCAGTAACAGAATTTCCTAAACAAAGGGAACTAACAGATATTAATTTTGGTGATTTTGTGTATAAAGTTGCCTCTGGTATTGCAAAGGCTCAGAATGGATTGGATTTGAACTCTGCAGAATTGATAAAAATCCTTGCTGAAACGAGAGTAGATATTCCAAGGATTACAAAAACAATTGAAAAAGATGGCCAAATATCAGAGAAGGTTACAACTCAAAAGCGTTCCTTACTGGAGTTAGGTTTTGTCCCTACCTGTTATCAGTTTTCCGAGACAACAGTAGAGATAGTTACAGATTTCAAAATGGAGCGAGATGACAAGGGCGAATTGGAATTAAAGACCAATGTAGCTAATATTCGTCTAGAACGAAAATTCAACGAAACGATGAATGCATATAGTAAAGTCAAAACAACTCTTGTACCTGTACCAATTCCTATACATCTTAATGATAATGTGGAACTGGTTGATAAAACAGGCGAATAGGAGGATTATCATGGCGAGTACAATACAATATTTCTCTGTATCAGATGTATTGACTGAAATAGGAACAAGTTTAATAAATACACAGAACCAATTGATAAATCAGGCTAAAAAGGAAAATCTTCCTTATGTTCAACACATTGCTGAGGCAGAAATTGAGTTAAAAACATTGTTTAATGTAAAAAAAATCGAAAATAAGTCAGGGTTGGGAATGGTACTTTTTAATGCTTATGCAAGACATACCTTAGAAATGGAAGAGAGTACAGCCAGTAGAGTAAAAGTAATATTTTCAACCGTACCTGTACACAGTTTTTCTGAAAAAGGGACCGACTAGTTTTTCTTATTAAGAGGAAAATTTTATTGTAAAATATTATGAAAGGTAGGTGGAGAAAATGGCATCAATTGTAGAATTACAAAAGAATATCAAAGTGTTAAATACTGAAAATCTCAGACTTGCAACACAACTTAACATTGAAAAGAAAACTGCTGAGAGTGCAACGGCAACTGCTGATAAAGTTACAAAAGATATGTTAACCCTACAGCAAGAAAAGAAAACCCTGTCTGAAAGCGTAACTCAACTTCAAACAAAATTATCAAGAGCAAAGGAAACAGATAGGACAAAAACTGCATCAATTGTAAAATTACAAAAGAATATCAATGTGTTAAATACTGAAAATCTTAAATTTGCAACACAACTTAACATTGAAAAGAAAACCGCTGAGAGTGTAAAGGTAACTGCTGATAAAGTTACAAAAGATATGTTAACTCTACAGCAAGAAAAGAAAACCCTATCTGAAAATGTAATTCAACTTCAAACAGAATTATCAGATGTTACCAGAACTAAACAGGCAGTATTTGCTGAGAATGAAGAGTTAAAGATAAGAGTACAGAAATTCCAAGATAGGGTAGTAAATCTTGAAGATGCTAACAGAAGACTACAGGCAGAAGTAGAAATCCATGGTGAAAGTGAAGATCTTTCTCAAGAAGGATTTGTTAGTTTTATTTCAGATACTCTGGGGGAATTAGAGAAAAAAATGCAGACACAAGTCAGTGTTGATGAAGATAAAAAATTTGTGGTAAAGGAAATGGAAATAGAGGCTAAGGTGGTTATTGAAAAAAAAGGTAATAAAGGAGTCTATGTATTCCCTACAGCAGAAAAATTGAAAGGTATTGCTTCTGATCAACTGCACAGAATGAAATTTGTGATAAAATCAGAACCAAAGTTGAGTTGAGTTGATAGGAATTTTAATTTTTAGGTGATAGCGATAAATTTTTCTAAATATATCTCCCACTGTAGCCGATATATTTAACAGGAGGGGACTGTTGTTGTAAGGGGTTTCCCATGTCTACAGTTCTCAAGCAGGCATATCGACAACGCCATCTGCCAGAGGTGCTACCTCCTAAAGACTCAAAGTTTTACCAGATTGTTGAAAGTTACTTTGAGGAGTTTATCCGGCTATATCCCGAACGGTTTAAGAATTAGTATGGCTATTATCGTTCTGTAATTACAGAAGTGATTTATAAATACTTAGATTGTGGTCTACTTTCTCGTGGTTTCTGAGGAGGTAGTGAAAAAGATACAAAGTTGGCAGCATTCAGAATTTAGTGTTCATCAAGAGGTACGAATAGATGGGAAAGACCGTGAGGGATTGGAAGGACTGGCTCAGTATATTGGTAGAGCACCACTTACAGAAGGGAAGATGGTGGTGGGCAGAGATTCAAACAGCGTCATCTACCATTCGAGGATGAATCCTAATATAAAACGAAATCTTGAGGTCTTCTCTCCTCTCAGGAGAACTTTCTTCTCCTGAGATTACTTACGGACCCATCTGTGATGATTTTCCGATTTGGGAGTAACACCTATTGGAAGTGAGAAGTAAATGTTTTTCACTTCTCACTTTTCATTTCTCACTTCTTACTTTCATTTAGCGGGTGAAGTGTGTCCAAATTTGTCCAAAAATCTCTCTTCCCATGATAATTCTATCAGATAGAACAGATAGAAAATTATAGAGAGCAAATAGGAGGGCTAAAAGCAATGTCCAAAATTATCCAGAGGATGTTTTGGTGGGTATCTTGTACCGCACCCCAAAAATCAAAATTCCTATCATCTCACCCCTTGTTTTCTCTTTGATTTCCAACTTTTTAAGGAATATAATAATATAATTAGGACTTACGCAAAACAGCACTTTGCATACCACATCTGGTGGGTATTACTTTTCAAAAATACCATATATGGTAGGTGTTTTCTCATTTTGCGTAAGTCCTAATTGTCCTGTTTCAGATGGAAACATAATTTTCTTCAATTAAAATAAGCTATAGTGTATAATTAAAATAGTGCTAAAATTAGTATCTATAAGCTTATTTAATTGGAGGGATATTATGGGTAAAAAAAGGAGAAAGAATTGGACAGCACAAGAGAAAGTAGGTATTTTGAAGCGACATTTTGTAGAGAAAAAAGCAATATCAGATTTATGTGATGAGTATAACATGCATCCGACTGTTTTTTTATCGATGGCAACAGAATTTCTTTGAGAATGCTGCATCTGTTTTTGAGAGTAAAAATGAAAAATTACGATTCACGGTGAACCAAGACAGAAGCACCATATCAAAAAGGTGAAGGAAAAAGAAAAAATATAACAATATGGGCAGTATTAGCGAAAGAAGAAAATGCTCCTGAGGGTATAAAGCCTGTAGAATGGATGCTCTTAACGACAATTCCTGTTCACACATTTGAGGAGGCATTAGAAAAAGTAATTTGGTATGCAAGGGCGTTGGGGGATAGAGATACCTTAAAAAGCGGTTGCAAGATAGAACGACGGCAATTAGGAAAAGCAAGCCGAATAGAATCGTGTTTGGCAATAGATATGGTGATAGCATAGCGAATATTTCATTTGGTAAAACTCGGGCGTGAAATTCCTGAGATTCTATGTACCGTATTTTTAAAGAAGCAGAATGGAAGGCATTAGTTGCCTATAAGACGAAAAATCCAATATCACCATTGAAACCTCCAACATTACGAGAAGCGATGCATATGACAGCAAGTCTGGGAGGATTTTTAGGCAGGAAAAGCGATGGCGAACCTGGAACCCAAACGCTTTGGCTTTGTATACAAAGGTTAGATGACATAACAGATACATGGAAGATATTTAATAACAACATGTTATCTCCACCACCTCCATCTTAAATTGTCCAGCGGTATTTGTGGGTAAAGATAAGCTCCTATAAGGAGAGGGTGAAAATGAGCAGAAAATCAGATATTCAATATCCCTCTTACACCATCCCATCTTACATCTGTATCCGCATCAAT
>CAZLRI010000178.1:0-5499 GCA_964561745.1 uncultured Pseudobdellovibrionaceae bacterium
ATCGGGATATCCTCTCTTCTTTCCCTTAAAGGAGGAATTAAAATAGGAACAACATTCAACCTGTAATACAAATCCTCTCTGAACAACCCCTCTTCTACATACCCTGCAAGATCCCTGTTTGTAGCTGTTACAATCCTTACATCAACAGAAATAGGCTCGCTTCCTCCGACTCTGTTAAAATTCCGCTCCTGCAAAAAACGCAACAATTTTACCTGAAGCTGAGGGCTCATTTCTCCTATTTCATCTAAAAAAATCGTGCCGCCATGAGCTCTTTCAAAACTACCAATGTATCTTTTATCAGCTCCTGTATAAGCACCTCTTTCGTGGCCAAACATTTCATTTTCAAGCAGCTCAGAAGGAATGGCGCCACAATTAATATCCATAAAAACCTTATCAACGCGCGGAGAATGTTTATGAATAGCTTTTGCAACAAGCTCCTTTCCTGTTCCGCTCTCACCTAAAATCAAAACCGTTGCATTGCTTTTGGCAACCATATTAATAGTATTAAACACATCCTGCATAACAGAGCTTGCACCTATAATATTATCAAAAGAGCCTCTTAATCCAATTTGGTTTTCAAGCAAAAAAACTCTTTTTGTTAAGCTATAAAGCTTAATTGCATTTAGAACAGAGCTTCGAAATCTTGCTTCATCAACTGGACAATTAAAAAAATCATAAGCCCCAACTTTCATTATCTCAACTGCATCTTCAACAGATTTTGATTGAGAAACAACTATCAAGGGTAAATTATCATCATATACCTTTATTGATTCTAAAAGATTTAAAATATTTTCCTGTTTATCCCCATTGAAAAAAAAGATAACCAGTTCTACTGATTCATGAATTAATACAGAAGCAAGATTTTTTTCATCATTCTCAACAAAACGAAGATCCTCGCCTTTCAACATACTAGGCACATCAACCGGTATTTTATCTTCAGACACTAACAGTACTGTGCTTTTCACAATTCACTCCTTTTCTAAATGGTCGTTCGTCGGTGGTCGATGGTTTTACTAACGACTAACGACCATCGACTAACAACTATTTAGATCCACCCGGATGCAAAGACCACTCAGCAGACGGGCTGGCTATTTCTCGTGCATCAACTCCGTATTTCTTTATCAACTTCTTAAAATTACTCCTATCCAGACCTGCTCTGTCAGCAGCCATGGAAATATTACCTGAGGTTTGCTTTAACAGGTTCCTAATATAAGAGCGATTAAAACTAATTAAAGATCTAGCCTTAGCTTCTCTATATGAATATTTTGTCAAATCATTATCACTTTGCTCTATCAAATAAAAAGATTCTCCAAGCATTAGTGTCGGTAGATCAAAAATATGGATTGTATCTCCTGAGCATAATACCACAGAGCGTTCTATCACATTTTCCAACTCTCTTACATTTCCAATCCATCTATGATTCTGAAGTACCTGCAAAGCATCTATTGAGATCCTATTTAAATTTTTACCTACCCTTGAACTATATTTTTCAAGAAAGTGATATGTTAACAATGGGATGTCTTCGGCTCTTTCCCTTAAAGCAGGCATAGGAATTGTTATAACATCCAACCTGTAATAGAGATCCTCCCTAAAGTTACCTTCCTTTACAGACTTCATCAAATCCTTATTTGTAGCAGCAACAAGCCTAACATCAACCTTCATTGAATTAACATCTCCAACAGCCCTTACCTCACCTTCTTGTATAACACGTAAAAGCTTGACCTGAATACTTAGTGGTATCTCACCAACTTCATCCAAAAATACAGTTCCTTCATTTGCCTCTTCAAACAAACCTTTTTTATCAGACACCGCCCCTGTAAAAGAACCCCTGCGATGTCCAAACAGTTCTGATTCAAGAAGAGTTTCAGGAATTGCAGCACAGTTGATTACAATAAAAGGTTTATTGCGACGTGTGGATTTATTATGAACAGCCCTTGCCACCATTTCCTTTCCTGTTCCACTTTCGCCTGTTATTAACACCGTAGAGTTTGTGGCTGCTATACTATCTATCGTAGAAAAGACCTCCTGCATTCGCTTACTTCTTCCTACCATTCCTTCATATGAAATGCGATCAAACCGCCGTTGTTCCAGATTTCGAACCTGGGACATAAGCTTATAACGCTCCATTGCTTTTTCTATAGTTATCTCTACGCTTCCAATATTCTCAAAAGGTTTTGTAAAATATCCATAAGCACCTGAACGCATAGCATGCACCGCTGATTCAACACCGCCTGAATTTGCAATCATTATAACTTCTGTAAAAATGTCATTCTTTTTAACATATTCAAGCAGCTGCATTCCTGTTTGCCCTGGTATTTTTAAGTCGACTATTGCAACTTCAAAAACCTGCTGGTTCAACAATCGCATAGCTTCTTCGCCTGATCTAGCAACTTCAAGCGTCCACTTTTTCTTTTTGGCTAAATTTTCAAAAAAAGAAATAAGAGAAGGGTCGCTATCAACCATCAATAAGTTTGTTACCTTAAACATGAATACCCCACTGGTCGTTAGTCGATCCTCGGTGGTCTTACTAACGACCATCGACTAACGACTTGCTTAGTTAATCCAAGTTTCTTTATTTTCTCCACCAATGTTGTCCTGTTAAGCTGCAGCAAATTAGCTGCTTTATTCTTGTTCCAGCCAGCTCTTTCAAGCGCCTGCTTTATCAAAGTACTTTCGTAATCTGAAACAGCTTTTTTAAAAGACACACTGTCATTAGCCACAAGCTCTTTTCCTGTCATTGTTGCTGATTCCTTAAAAGCTTCCAGCTTAGCTGGCAAATCAGCAAGCTCTATCTTGCCTGATCTCTTTAATACCGCTATTCTCTCAATCATATTTTCCAACTCACGAACATTTCCCGGCCAGTTATATTCTGTCAAAACTTTTAGCGCTGTGTCATCTATTCCCTGAATGTCGCACTTATTTTCATTGTTAAATTTTTCAATAAAATGTTCTGCTAGAAAAATAACATCCTCTTTTCTCTCACGCAATGGGGGGATATGAACAGGAATAACATTAAGTCTGTAATATAAATCCTCTCGAAACTTTTTCTCTTTAACTGCTTTTTCCAAATCCTGATTAGTTGCTGCAACAACTCTAACATTAACCTGATGCGTTTTAGCAGATCCAACTGGCTTAAATGACTGCTCCTGCAAAACCCTGAGCAGTTTAACCTGCAGCTTAAAACTCATATCTCCTATTTCATCCAAAAAGATTGTACTCTTGTCTGCATTATCAAATCTTCCCGGAACAGTGGAAACAGCACCTGTATAAGCACCCTTAACATGACCAAATAGTTCTGATTCCAAAAGCCCCTCTGGAATAGCTGCACAATTAACAGTAACCAACGGTTTATCGCTTCTTCTGCTGTTGTTGTGAACAGCCCGCGCCACAAGCTCCTTGCCAGTTCCGCTTTCACCAAGTATCAACACTGTTGAATCTGTGCCAGCCACTTTGTCTACAAGATCAAAAACAGCTTTGATCTCATCACTTTTCCCAATAATATTTTTGTATTTTGATTCTGTGCTCAACTGGCTACGCAAAGAAAAATTTTCTTCTCTTAAAGTATAATGTTCCAGTGCAGCGTGAATTATCAAAGAAATATCATCCAATTCAAAAGGTTTTGTAATATAATGGAAAGCCCCTGCTTTCATAGCTTGTATAGCTGAAGTTATTGTTCCAAATCCTGTGATGACAATTGGGACAATCTCAGGCTGTATCTCTTTCATCTTATGAATCAACTCAATTCCATCCATTTTAGGCATTACCAAATCAACTAAAGATACATGAACAGGACCTTCCTCCAACACCTTCAAGGCTTCCTCAGAGCTTGATGACACTGTTACAGCATAGCCCTGCTCTGACAAAAACCTTTTCAAGGACGACCGTATTGCTGGTTCATCATCAACGATTAAAATATGTTTCATATTTTCTCCATTTATTACATTTGCGTTCTGCGGTGTGCGATGTGCGTATATCGCAAAAAGCTATGTGTCGTTATGCAAATTTTAACGATATGCAAACTCCGACCAACGCATGATAAAATAAAATTCAATATTCATTCCCCCTTAAACTTAATCATAAAAGTAGTGCCCTTACCTACTTCACTATTAACGCTTATTTCTCCGCCATGTTCTTCAATAATCCTTTGCACAATTGACAAACCAAGCCCTGTACCTTTCCCTTGTTGCTTTGTTGTGTAAAAAGGATCAAAAATTCTATCAAGATCTTCGCTTGATATACCAACACCTGTATCTGAAATCATAAGAACCAGATCTCTTTTATCTGCAATTGTTTTTACAGTTAATGTCCCGCCATTTGGCATTGCATGGCACGCATTTGTCAGAAGATTAATCAAAACCTGTTGAATTCGATCTGGTATTCCTTTTATTTGTGGAAGCTCTTTGGAGAAATCCAAATCAAGGTTTATATTGGAAGACTTCAAAACTTTTTGTAAAAAAGGCAGCATTGTCTTCAGAAGCTCAGCAATATTTATTGTCGCCTTTTCACCATTTTTTGAAATACGCGAATAATCAAGCAAATCATTAACAATCTTTTTGCATCTTTTAGCAGCTTTTTCAATCTCTGTTACATCATTCAACAGATCTGGATCATCCTTTATTTTTGCATTACGAATCAGCATCTGAGCAAACACCAAAATTCCACCAAGAGGATTGTTGATCTCATGAGCAACTCCACCTGCAAGCATACCAATTACTGCCATCTTTGCATTCTGGATTGCCTCCTGATGCAAACGAATTTCTTCCGTAACATCGTGGTAATACATTACACCTGCTTTTATCTGCCTTCCTTCAAACAGATATGGATATGCATTCACCTCAAATTCCCTGCTGTTTATCTTATTTCCAAGCAATTTGGTTAAGGGCTTATCCTTATCAATAGATTCGCTTAACGGACACCCATCACATGGATTATTCCGCGCTGCAAAAACCTCAAAACATTTTTTACCAACAATTTTTCTAATATCAGCCTTGCATACATCTGCAAAATTGATATTTGCACGCTCTATATTATAGTCGCTGGATACGATCATAACAGGAGATGTTATTGCATCAAACGTAGTTTCCCATTGATATTTACCACGTGAAATAATCTCTATTAATTGTTCTAATTCTCTAGTTTTTATTAGAAGTTCATTATACTGACGCATCCATTCATGATTAGTCATGGATTTTGTATCTTTTATGAACAGCTCTTCTTGCAGTGCTGTATTTGGAGGGTTGTTTTTTCTATTCTTTTTTCTTTTATCCTTGTTTTGTAACATAGTTTATCAGAGTTTAACCTAATTTTTCTTAATAGCCTATCAAAAAATTATCAAAATGAAAATATTTTTTATTAAAACACTATTAACATAAAGATATTGACGCCTGAGAAAAAAGGGTCAGGCCTCAAATTATTAATTTTGAAAATTTCATCAACTTATCAGAGGTATAGCTCCGGCAAAACAAAATGACCGATTGTAGCAATGGGAGGTAGCTTCAC
>CAZLRI010000179.1:0-5496 GCA_964561745.1 uncultured Pseudobdellovibrionaceae bacterium
CCCCGCCTACGTTTTAACCATTTTTTACTGCTTTCCTGAGGGGGAAGTTCCGTTAGACCTCTTGCATAACCTATATTGAAAGCGAAATTTTGGATTTTTGAGCGAGACGAGGAGGATGAGCAAAAAGCGCGGAGGTGTAGTTGCGCTACATTGAGCACTTTTTGTGAAATCCGACAAAGTCGCAGCCAAAAAGCCGAAATTGCAGCCAATATAGGTTATGCAAGAGGTCTATTTATTCCTCTTTTTCTTTATCAAAAATTTCTTGATAAAAATTATCTACCTCTGCAACTTCAACTATTTTTTCAGTTATTTCATCTGCCATATTATTATCTGGCGCACCTAATGCATTACACAACACATCCCAAACTTTTCTTCGTGTCTGATTTTTAAAACGCTTGCGCCTAAACTTGGACCATCCATACTTAACTATACCGTCAAGTTCCTCTGAGTGCATAGCTGATTTATTTCTAAGAGCCTGTTCTGCAACATCAACAAGCTTTGGCTCTTTCTTCTTATTTTCCTCTATTGCGCCCTGTTGTATTATCTCGCTTCTGTTACCATTTATTAGCGATTGTAATAGTCTGACAATCATTGGATCCTCCTAGTGCTTGTTCAATGTAAGCTAGTTCGGGTTTTTGAACGAGCTTACATTGACTACAAGCACTTGTGCTTGCAAAATTCAATTAACACCCAAACACCGTAAATTCCTGAAAATTCAAGATATTATATATATTCACTTCCCTCACCCTTTTTATCGTCCTTTCTTCAAAAAAGTTGCGTGAAAAAAACACTTTTTTTAATTTTTTATTTCTTGACCGATAAATCGAATCTAATTGCAATAATAAATTGGTATGGTATGGTTTTTTGGTCTTGGCTATAAAAACATAAATTCCTCTTAAATAACGTGGTTAAGGTCTTTGAAAGGAGATTTAAATGGAAAAAAACAGTATTAATATTAATCCAGCTGATGGAAAGCTTGGCGTCCTATTAGTAGGATTGGGAGCTATTAGCACCACATTTGTCGCTGGTCTGGAATCCATAAAAAATGGGATAACAAAGCCTATTGGATCCCTTACCCAAATGGGCACTATCAGATTAGGCAAAAGAACTGATAAAAGGAGCTCTATTGTTAAAGACTTTATCCCTCTTTCAAAACTTAGCGATCTGGTTGTTGGTGCATGGGATATTTTCCCAGATAATGGTTATGAAGCAGCAAAAAAAGCAGGGGTATTAAACCCTGAGGATCTTAATGCTCTTAAAGAACCTCTGATCAACTTAGAACCAATGCAAGGGGTTTTTGATAAAAATTGGGTCAAGAGACTTGACGGGAAACATGTAAAATCTGGTACAACAAAAAAGGATCTAGCTAATCAGTTAATAGAAGATATAAAAAGATTTGAAGATAAAAATAAAATTAGTCGTTCTGTTATGATCTGGTGTGCTAGCACCGAAGCTTTTTCAACTTTATCACCAACTCATCAATCGCTAGAAGCGTTTGAAAAAGGGTTAGAAACAAATGATACGTCAATAGCGCCCAGTCAGATATATGCATATGCAGCGCTTAAATTAGGCATCCCATTTGCAAATGGAGCACCCAATCTAACTGTAGACATTCCTGCATTGCAAGAACTTGCTGTAGCTACCCGGTCACCAATTGCTGGCAAAGATTTTAAAACCGGCCAGACATTAATGAAAACAATCGTAGCTCCTGGTTTACGTTCTCGTTTACTTGGTTTATCAGGTTGGTTTTCAACAAATATTTTAGGCAATAGAGATGGCGAAGTATTAGACGATCCTGCTTCTTTTAAAACAAAAGAAGAGAGCAAGCTTTCGGTTCTTGAAACAATCCTTCAGCCAAACCTCAACCCTGACCTTTATGGCAATATATACCATAAAGTAAGAATCAACTACTATCCTCCGAGAAAAGATAATAAAGAAGGTTGGGACAATATCGATATATTCGGATGGATGGGATATCCGATGCAAATTAAAATAGATTTTCTGTGCAGAGATTCAATTCTTGCTGCTCCGCTTGTTCTTGATTTAGCATTATTTATGGATTTTGCAAAACGTGCTGGATTAAAGGGCATTCAAGAATGGCTGTCTTTCTACTTCAAATCTCCTTTAGTTGCTCAGGGTTTATATCCAGAACACAACTTATTCATTCAAGAAATGAAACTAAAAAACACTCTCAGATATCTTATGAATGAAGAACAGATCACACATCTTGGAATGGAATATTATACTTAAAAATAAAAAATACTTATGAATGTTTTTTCAACAGCCATTTTGTTACAACCAGAATGGCTGTTAATTTTGGTTTTTTCGTAAATAAGTTACAAAAAAACTACTAATAAAGGAAAAGTTTCCAAGTTGTCATTCCCGCGAAAGAGGGGATCCAGAACGTATTGATTTTACTGGATTCCTGCCTGCGCAGGAATGACAAAAAAGAGCAAAAAAGCAATTGCGACACAGTCTCTTGATCGGGGGTAGGGATGACATCTTAAAAGAAAATTCATTGTTTTTTTATTTTGTAAGAAAAAAATCAGAATCGCTGATCACATTCGATTTGGAATTTTAGCTGATTGCAGCTTAGTTGAAAGACTCATATAAACCTTGTATGCTTCACCCGGTTCAGACCATGGATCATAGAACATTGTTTTAATATCTTTTTTTGTAACAATCCCTTCCATCAATCCATAATACAGCCTGTCACCAAGCATATATCCAAGCGCGTGCGTAACTGACAAAAAAAGATCCATCCCTTGATTATATACAGCACCATATTTTAGAGGGCTTCCCTTTTGTTCATATTTTTTAAATTCCAAAACCATAGAAGCTGTTTGTTCCTCTAATTTTCTATTTTCAGGCACCAAAGTTTTATTAAAATAATCCAACAACTGTTTAAAATCCTTTTCGTGAAAACATTTTCTCTTATGATTGATAATTTTTGAACCAAAAAAACCAAGTGCTTCATGTAAAATATTAGCATAAAATGCATCTACCAAATCTCTTGGTTTCTCTACACCTGAACATAAATTTTTTATAAAATGTGAAGCCTCTTCTGCAGCATGATTTACTGACAAGTTTGCTAAATACACATATTTAGTACGCGCAATATAGTAACTCTCGCTAGATAAAATCTGTTTCTTAATGGTTTCTATTTCTTTTTTATCAAACAATTTTGTTTCGCGAAGCTTCTTTAAAAAAGACAGATCGCCTGATGTAAACACCTCAACATTATCCTGCTCTGGTCCTAATTTTATTCTTAAAAATGATGATATCCGGTTAACAAAACTCAAAAAGCTGGATTTGGCATCATCATAATCAATTTCACCTTCTTCATGCTCCAGCCAATTAAGATAAGACTGCTGACAAACAACCGGCGGGGTGTGCATTCTACAATAATTTCCATCTATAAGCTGAACAACCTCTGTTTTATCATCTGATCCTTTTTCAGCCAACTGCCAGTATATAGATTCGCTGTTTTCAAAAAGGACAAGATCTTTTATATGTATTTTTTCTTTTTTAGCTATTTCTTTAACCTGTCTTGGTAAATGAGACAAAGCAATATGCAAATCTCCAATAAAAACCAGAACGCGCTTACCTGGATTTTTTTTGATCATTTCAATTAATACTTTTGCTGTAGTTTTATCTCTATCAAGAAGACAAGAGTATGGATCTGCTGCATCTATCCCATAGATTTTAATTTTATGGTATTTGGAAAAATCAAATATTGGTTTGAAATTTTCCCACAGATCAAAAACCCAATGTTCTTTTAATTTTATTCTATTAATAAATGTTTTTTCCGAAATCTTATTACTAAAATATCCATCTATCTCATCCTGAAATTTTTCATGAATAAGTTCCAACCCAATTATAAACTTATCCTTCTTTGAAATAAGGGATTTAAGTATTCTTAAAAAAGAACGCTGCGATTGATTGCAGGTGTGATAGTCACCGATATACACAACATTAGATTTTAATATGGAATTTATCATCTCATTCTGTGATGAGATTCGTTTATATTTTCTGACATTTTTTCTATACCGCTCTTCATACTGAGAAAACCCCGGTTCATTTACAACAATAGAGGATTCAATAACTTTTTGGTTATAACGATAGATCTTTTTTTGGATATTAAGAAGTTCTTTTCGTGGCGAAATTGACATATTCTATTTCTTACACTATTTTATTGCATTCAAAAACAGAAAAATGTCATTTGCTTTGAGCTACTTATTTTTTAAGCCTTCTCTCAATAATTACCAACGCTGGAACAAGTAAAACAGCAGCAAATATACAGGCAATCTCTCCGATAATAGCCATATAACCGAACTGAGCAACAGCTTGATTATTAGACCTTGTCAAAACATAGTAACCAATAATTGTAGTAGATGAACATAACATAACTGCTCCGCCAGTATGCCTAATAATTTCAACTGTTCGCTTCTTTTTATCCATATGCAAACGACTTCCAATATTAAGTGCGTAATCAACTCCGATTCCAAACGTAAGAGGCAATGCAACAAAATTAAAGAAATTTATTTTAATGTCAAGGATAGCCATAATAGCAACCATTATTAAAACCGACCAAATCAATGACACAATAATTACATATGACTCATTAAGCTTTCTAATTGAAAGAAATACAAATAACGAAACAGCCACAAACGAAGCCAAAGTTAATAATGGGGCTTCCTCTTTAACAATCTTTACAACATCTGCTAATATTAATGATTCACCAGTAGCATGAAATATTCTTCCATCATCCAGCTTAATATCTCTTATTGTCTCGGCAAACCTCAGAAGATTTCTTCCATCTGACAAAAGCATTCCAGCCCTTGGATTTATATAAACAAACGTTCCAACATTTCCTTCAAGATCTTTAAAATTCTGGACTAAATCATTCGGCAGATCTTGTATTTCAAGACTTCCCCTTTTTAATGATTTTTTAATCCTTCCTATCTTTGTTCCAACATCTCCCTTTATTTCATCAAGCCAGCGCTTATCTAAAAGATTATCGATCTTTTTTAACCAAGCGGTTTTTTCATCCTGATTTTTTGGAAGTAGATCATATACAGTATAACAACTTCCAACGCGTCTTTCATTTTCAGGATATGCTTCATTTTGTCGGTCAACTGCTTCGCAAACAAATGGACCATCCTCAGGTTTATCAAGAAGTACAACAGCTGGGGTCATAGACCCCTTCCATAATTTTGAAACTCTTTTTTCCAGAGCCTCAGTACCTTCAGAAGCTGTGAACTTATTTCTAAGTTTGGAAAAATCATATTCAATTGAATTGGGTATATATCTCCAGACAATAACAATAGAAACAGCTGCAATCACTACTGCAAAACCAATTATGGCAACTGGTGAATAAGATAATGCTTTATAAAAAGTTGGCAAAACTGCACTATGCCGCTTGGGAATTGAAAGTTTGGTCTTAAATAAACTTACTACTTCTTCTGAAATAACAACTATTGGTGAAAGAAAAAG
>CAZLRI010000180.1:0-5483 GCA_964561745.1 uncultured Pseudobdellovibrionaceae bacterium
ACTTGACCTGCCCGCCATGCACGTCTTGCGACGTTACAAGGCGATGCGGGCGGGTACGAGGATCCAGAAAAACTAGATTCCAGATCTCCTCCAAAGGCGGATCAGCGAAAGTCTGGAATGACAAATGTTAATTAAATTGTCAAAACACCAGCCTTACGCAGCGCATATTGAACAATCAGGGGTTTCATGCCCTTAACTACCTAAAATCTCTTTAGAATTTTAATCTGATAAAATCATAAAAACCGCGCAACTTTTTTAGCAAACAGTCGATAACAATATTAGTCGATACTATGTGGTTTTATAATCGACCGATGACCAAATAAATATGCATTTAAAAATAACAAAAATATTATTAATAATTCCTGTTGGGCTTATTTTTTTATCTCAAGCCTTTGCAGGGGAGTGTGTTGTTAGTGGTGTTGATCAGTTAAAGGATGCTGTTACCAAGGCTTCAAGTGATCGATGCATTAAGGACTCATCAGATTTTCTTGCTCGTTATGGGGACTATTATCCGGGAGTAACCAAATTTAATGTTATAAGATTTAGTAGATCACAAGATATTATTGTTAATCAATCTTTTCCTAACATAATCAACAACAGCAGCAGCCCTCTTTTGATTTATGCAGATGATGATGTTGATGTGAAATTCACTGGCTCAAATGTAAATGCAGGTCTGGTTTTATCAGGCAACAAAATAATCATAGATCATTTAATTATTGAAAAGTTTAATAACAGCGGTGTTGTTATTGAGGGAGATAATAATCTGGTTATTAGGAGTACACTTGCTTCAAACAAAGTGAATGGCATCCTTGTCACAGGCGATGAAAACAGAATTGTTGATAATAAGATAACATCAAATGGTGTTAATGGAGTCTTTGTTGGAGGAAATGTTTTGCCCGGTAATGTTTGCGAAGACGATCCAAGAACAGGTTATGGGACGATAATTATAGGATGCGAAATAACCCAAAATGGAAATCTCTTAAACGAATCTTCATGCAAAGAATCAATGTCATCTGATAATCTTGGCAGCTGTTATTCATTAAAATTAGAGACTGAGAAATGCCACAGTATATTTATTGAAGAAGATAAATGCGAGGAACCAAATACTTTATCTGATGATGAATGTAGCATTTATTGGATATTTAAAAACAGATGTTTAAATTTGTTTGATACAGCAGATGCAAGTATAGATGATTCGTTGGATGATGCTTTAATCAAAGTTTACGCTTCTTTTAATGGATCAAATGGCGGAGATGGAATTCTGATAGATGCGGGCAATGTTAAAGTAACTTCATATCAGCCCTCACCAAATAATATAAATATAGAACCAATCTTCCAAAGTTTAATTGCTAATAATAAAAACAAAGGAATTTATGTTAATTCCATTCCGGTTTCAATGTTTTGTAACAACGAATCTTTGTTAGATTCAAACAAATTACAAACAGCGCTTGTATCTAAGATGCCTGTTGATTCACTTGCTGTGAGCAGATTCCCGTTGCCTGAAATAAAAAGTTTAAGTGCTGTTGCTAATTTTAGTGATATGTCGATTTCCGGTAGTATCAGATTAACTGATGATGCTTGGTATCCGTGGAACGAGCGATCTGTTGATAAAAATTCATTAAAAGCACAAATATTTGTTAAAAATGCAGGCAATGGAATGATAAGCTTGCTGGGAGAAGCTTCTTTAGAGGATTCAGGTCGTTTTGTTCTTAATACAGGTTTGCCTCTTCAGATTGATAGAGAAATTGTCAGAGATCCGGTTTTTATTGCAACTGTTGTAGATGAGGAACACGGCAATACATCGCCTTTGAATATTAATGATGCAATTCAGCATGGTGGGGAAGTGGACGATGATAATGATGGTTTGTCTAATCGGGAGGAGGATCTTGATCTGGACGGAAATATTGATGCAGGGGAGACAGATCCCCTAAATCCAGATACAGACGGAGATGGTTTAACTGATGGAGAGGAAAAACTTCATAGAGGGCTTGATCCATTAAATCCTGATTCAGACGGAGATTGTATCCCTGACGGTGTTGAAAAAGGAGTTTCAAAACAGGAAGCTGAAGATTTGATAAAACAGATGCCGAAAAAACCGCGCATAGTTATTACAGAGCAGTGTATACAGATGTTTCAGGCTCAAAATGGAGAAGGAATAGCTAATGCTATTTTGTATGATACATCATCAGATGCTTCATGGAATAATATTATGATGCTCTATGATATGGATCCTCTGACAACTACTGAGCCAACTTCTGCTGACACAGATGATGATAGATTATCTGATGGAATGGAAGACAGAAACTTTAATGGTGTTCAGGATAAGAAGGAAGATGAAAACACAGGTGTTGTCACATTTTTAGAAACAGATCCAAATCTATCAGATACAGATGATGATGGGATTGTAGATGGAGAGGAAGGGGATAGAGATGATGTTAGTGGATTGGGAGCTGATGAAACAGATCCTTTGAATGCTGATACAGATAATGATGGTATAAAAGATGGAGAGGAAAGGCGGATTGGAACTTATCCAAATGCGTGTGATTCAGATGAAGACGGGCTTTCTGATGGAGTTGAAAAAGGTGCTATCTTACCTTCTTCGGCAGGTAGCGGCTGTCATGGGTTGCAGGCTGCAGGAACAAATTACAACAATGTTCATGTTATGGATCCATTGAATCCTGATTCAGATGGAGATGGGTTGATGGATGGAGTTGAAGATGCTAATGGAAACGGCTGGGTAGATACTTATGAAAGCGATCCTTCAATTGCTGATACTGATTTTGATGGCTTAAGTGATGGTGTTGAGGCAAAAGGAGATTTTGATTTAGATGGTATCCCAGATTTTGAATTACAACTTGTAGCAAATGGACCTAAGTGTTCGCCACCTGAAGATATAAGTGATTTAGACTGTGATGGGGTTCCAAACTGGATTGATATAGATTCTGACGAAGATGGTTGTCCTGATTCCAGAGAAGGGAATAGGACAGATTATAATTCAAACACAATCCCTGATGTGTATGACAGTGATGCAAAAGCATGTACTGGTGATGATAGTGGAGGTGGTGGAAGTATATCTTTTGGCGGAGGAGGAAGTTCAAATGACGAACAGAATGAAACACCTGCTTATAGCAACTCTACTCCAAATTGGTTGTTCGATCAGACTGGAGGAGGTGCTTGTAGTCTTGTTAAGCCTGCGACGAATTTCAACATCTGGATGATAGTTTTTATATATTCATCTATTTGCTTGTTGGTTGCGGTGAGAAAGTGTTTTAAGGGTTATTGTTGAATTGAGAGCTATCTGCGTTGCATTTCAGCTAACCTTGTATTGTGGAAAACAATATGTTCTTGAACAAGGTTTATAACAAAGTCTGGAGCGGCGGAATTCTCCAGCAGACTAACTTCACCTGTGAGTGCATCGCAGTCTAATGTAAATCGATATAATCCATCGTAAAATGGACGACGTGAAATAGAAACTTGATTATCTTCTCCTATCCTAAGATAGCTACGTCCTATCCCTCCATCTATGCCCAAAAAGTTTATTTTAAGGGCTTGTCGTTGAAAGTCTGATACGCCATTAGCTTCAGGTCTGAAAATTCTTTCTAATCCTGAGTCCAACTCTCTCATATATCTAGCAAAGACTTGAAGGTCAGGTGAAGATTCAGGTCTGGGGGGAGTATGGGCTGGGTCAGAAACAGGGGTAGGATTAGGCACAGATGGTCTTGTTTCAACAGGTGTAAGATGAGAATCAGGCGCAGCAGCTCTTCTCCCATCTGCAGGAGCAGTCCATCTTAAGGTTGTGCCGAGCCCCTCAGTTATATCACGCATAGTATCACTGACATCGGCAATATTGGGTAAAGTTCTGTTTAGCCGGGCTCTCAAACGAATCTCCATTAAAGCTCGATAAAAAATGCGATCGTTCATTAGTAAATCAACATTTTCTACTCCACGCTCTCTTATACGCTCGACATATCTATCAAAGAACATAAAATCACTAGCGCCAATATGTAATTCTTGTTGCCTTGCAGCAGACAATGCACCTTGTGCATATTCAATGAGAGCAGTTCGAAGTTGATTTCCTCGTTCACGCACAAATGGTAAAACAGATTCTTCTGGTTCCCATGTCCTTGGTTCTTCATGTAACAATGGTGCTCTGCCATTTTGAATATTGCTTAAACAACAGCTTGCTTCATTAAGATCTCTTCTGAATATGTGAAATACAACTTCGTCTAAAGCTGAACGGAGATGGGGAAAACGAGTATAATCAATAAAAAATGTATGCATTCGGGACTGTCCTGCAATAAAGGTTCTATGTATCTCTACCATAGTTGGAAAATGTGGCATCGTCTTTTTGGGTATATAATTCATCAGCGGATCGAGGTAGTTTGAATCTGCATACATTACTGATTGTTCAGGAGAACCTCCTCTATTTATAGAAATAAGTTCTCCGCTTCCATTTCTTAATTGTTGTGCATATTGAGGGAATATTCCTTCTTCTGTTAGTGCAAATACCATCATATGATTGCCGCTCTGAGTTCTATAAGCAGCGCGAAAGACTGGACCATAAAGCAATGAGTTAGCTTGCCAATAATGTACTAATTGCGCAGGTTGATTTTCCGGTGCATTAAAATCAAAAAGCAAGTCTTCGCGAACATTGCCTGAAGCATCGCGTGGAGCCATGCTTTCTTGCATTTGATTTTCAGCAAAAAAGATATTGAGAGGATGGTTTAATGTGAATTCATATAAGCGAACTGACTCTCCCTCCCTTGTTAAAGTTAAAGGTGGATGTTTACTCAAGAGCTCATCCAAAAATATATCTAATTCAAGATGGGCATGTTGACAATGTTCTCCTTTATGTCTGATGGCAGGGCCATCTTTGCTTAGGTGAGAATCGCCCTTATAAATGGTATTTCCAACACTTCCAGTTAGTCTGCGCCATATAGTATGAGATTGGGATTGATAAAATATTACAAGATCTGTTCTACCATGTGCATTAGTCAAATATACTGGAACCAATATATAAGAAGCACCTTGTGGTTTTAATAGAACAGGGCGACCTAAATGAACATCAGTTTGGTTTATTCTGCGATGTTCAACAGGAGAAAAACATTCAGGGAATTCCTGCATCAATCCTCGCATCCTTAAATCAAAACTATCAATATCAGCTACATCCAGATTTCTTCTTAAAAGCGGGTCGCGTTCAAAAGAATAAGTATGAAAATTAGGATTATTTAACAATGTATCAATAGTCGTGGATCTGCGACCACTACATCCATTTCCACCTGGCACACCTGTAGCTAATACAAAGGGTGTTAATAAAAACATTTGTCCCAAAAATCTTGCTTCATTCATGAACTCTCTTGCACCTTGAACAAATCTCTCTACATGTGCTTGCTGTTGTGCTTGATGATCAGTTCCCCATCTTTCAATGCGCTTAATATGTGGAGCTGATATTCTTCTTGCTATTGGTCTTGCTCCTAATCCAA
>CAZLRI010000181.1:0-5452 GCA_964561745.1 uncultured Pseudobdellovibrionaceae bacterium
TAAAGTAATTAAATTGCCAGACATAATTTATTCATAACCTTTCTTTGGTAAATTATAAACACAAAGGGATCTTTGGATCATTTGGTATAAAACCAACGTAAGAAGTAATGCTTTTTACTCCCATTTCACAGAGCATATCAGAAAGTTTTATTGCTAGTTCTAATCTTTTTTTAGGATACTCCTTAGAGATAAAATCTACTGTTAAAACTCCTTCTTCTGTTCTATTGTAAGTTTGCTCCTCAAATATCAAAAAAAGAACTTATTCCAATACCAAATTCTGCTGAAGCTTTTCTTATGTCTTTTGGTTTCATTTTATCTATTATAAATTCTGCTGAAAATAAGAAACTTGAACCAAGTTTGCTGAGTCATTGGCTTTTGCTACCGACTCAGTCATTTTAAACACCATATAAAATGCAATACAGGCGCTATTTTTAAAGATGAAACAAGATATGCTCTCAATTATCTATATTTTTGCAATAAAAAAACTAATGAACTTCGATAAGCTCAATTATGGAGCCATCTATATACTCATAAAAAGCAACAATTTTATGTGCATCAATAACCATTGGCCTTAGAATAAGATTAAGCCCTTTGATATTAACTTCTTTCAGATTATCTACACGATATCCTATATGAGGTCTGGTACGTACAGCATCTGTTACTGGAGTATCCGGCTCGTAACGCAACCATTCAATATGGAATGGATGACTTTCAGAATCTGTAATCCAAACCTTGTTTGGTTCATAATAAAACTCATTTTTCTTTTTCTCTGTTGTTGTTATGCCTATATGATCAAATTGAAACATATTTTTTCCTTTCTCACACGTTTATTCTAAGGGCAATCTTATAGGTGTTCCATGATTTGCAGAGCTACGATCAGCCGCCTCAATGATTTCAAATGTTTTCATGGCATCATCTATATTCACAATCGTTTCTTTTTTGTTCAAAATGCAGTCCACAAAATGGTCCACCTCATCCGGGAATGGATGATGTGAGACATCACCAGAGTTTGGTGTTAAAGTTTTAATATCTATCCAGTCTTTTTGATCCGGGAAAGTTGTCTTTGACCATAATCTATCGTTGATTAGTGTTCCTTTTGGACCATACAATATAACATTAAAAATATATGGGCAGACCACATCATACGAACAACAAACCTTCCCTATAGCGCCACTTTTAAATTTCGTTATAAACACTATGGTGGTATCCTGTTCAAAGTCATCTCTAAACCGACCGGATAGAGAAATAACTTCAACGGCCTCCTCCTGCATAAACCAGCGTAGCCCGTCAACAGCATGACAACCCCCTACCTGCAAAATGGATCCCCCGGTATCTTTCTTCCTTGACCATGGATAACAGAGGTATTCAGGTGTAATGGCATGCAGATAATCAACCTCTGCATAAAATGGTTTGCCAATAACATCATTAGAAATAAAATTTTTTGCTGTCTTAAAAAGAGGATTCCATCTAAGCACAAATCCAACAATCGTTCGGACTTCATTATCATGTACCGCTTTTTGCATCTTTTTCATATCATTCCAATCTGTAGCAAGTGGTTTTTCAATAACGATATTTTTTTTTGCTTCGGCTGCAATAATGGTTT
This sequence comes from uncultured Pseudobdellovibrionaceae bacterium, assembly GCA_964561745.1. Lineage (GTDB taxonomy): Bacteria > UBA10199 > UBA10199 > 2-02-FULL-44-16 > DYJF01 > CAZLRI01. The sequence continues at coordinate 1,604 of CAZLRI010000181.1, forward strand.
GTTCAGCATGTTGAAAATTTGGTGTAAGAATACAAATGATGTCCAGATCACTTTGATTAACCATTTTTTTATAATCTGTATACAAAGAACAATGCTCAAGGTTGTACTGTTGTTTTTTATGCTCGGCTTTTTCAATCGTGCGGGAACAAATACCACGTATTTCAGTATGTGTGTTCATAGAAAAAGCCCGAATGTATTCATCAGAGACCCATCCCGTACCTACGATACCAACTCCAATTTCTTTCATATCATCCTCCTGTTTTTTTATCTTAAATTTGCGTATTAACGCCTTTTTTTTCTTGAATACAATGCCACGATAGAAATAATGATAATGCTTTGAATAATTAACTTTGCCCAGTTAACAATATTAGCTTTTTGCAGTAGTGATGTGATTTGTCTGATAATCAGGGATCCCACAAAAGTCCCTTCTACTCCCCCAATACCCCCCACAAAAAGAGTACCTCCCAGGACCGTTGCTGCTATGGAATCCAGAGAATAATCGGCACCTAAATTCAAAGATGCAGCGCTCATATCCATAGTCAGAATAATTGCCGCCAAAGATGTCAAGGCGCCGGAAATAACATAAACAGTAATAATTATGAAATCATTGTTTATACCTGAAAGAAGTGAAGCGCGTGAGTTTGCCCCTATCATGTGAACCTTGGTCCCAAAAGTTGTTCTTTTTAAAATAAAAATAAATAATACCGATAAAACGATCCATACAATAACAATAACAGGAATATAACCGAATATCCGAACTTTACCAATCATGCGAAAAGAATCTGCAAGAACACCTCGCGGCTGCCCTTTGGTGTAAATCATATATAATCCATGCAAAATATAACCAGAACATAAAGTCATAATGAATGGTGCTATTTTTGCCTTTGCTATACCTAAACCATTAAAAAGTCCTGTCATTCCCCCTATAAGCATACCAATCAAGCAAACAGGCAAAATCATGGCTGGGTCATTATTCATCGAACCTATGGTATAAACATGTACAAAGGTAATGATAGATCCTAAAGACAGGTCTATACCACCTGTCAGGATGACTAAAGTTTGTCCTATGGATATAATTCCAAGCCCGGCAGTTTGCTTAAGTAAATTAAACAAATCTTTCAAAGTCATAGAAGCAGAACTTATTATATTGGAGACAATAAGGATAATAATGAAACCAAAAAATAACACAGCAACACTTTTTGTATGTTTCGAATAATATTTTTTATAATGTGTTTTCTGCAAAATGGTCATAATTATAATTCCCTTTTTCTATAAAAAAACATGGAAATAACTAATATGATTCCAATAATTACATCTTTATAAAATGCTGATTGCAAATTAAATTTAAAGCCAATATTATTCAGTACATTATTCAACATGGAAACCATCAAAGCTCCTGCAAAGGTACCTGATAGTGAACCCAGTCCTCCAGCCATAGATGTTCCACCAACAACAGTGGCTGTAATAGATAATAAGGCATAGTCGCTTCCATAATGTGCGCTACCACTCTTTAAACGTGCCGCAATATATAAGCCTGTAATAGCGCATAAAAAACCGGATATCATATATGATTTAATTCGTATAGTATCTGAATTGATTCCAACATTGACAAGAACCTCTTCATTGCCGCCTAAGGCATAAATATACCGTCCAAATCTTGTTTCTTTTAGAAGATAATTAAAAATTAAAAAAAGTATTAAAAACAAAATAAAAGGAACAGAAATAAACCCATAAGAAGCAGTAAAAATCTGTTTAAAAACAGATGGAATATATCCTCCAGTTGTCTGATGCATGGAATATGCAATACCCTGAAATAAGAAACCAGAGCAAAGAGTTACAATAAGCGGCGGAATAGAAAAATATTTTAAGATAAATCCGTTAATGGCGCCAAAAAAGGATCCTAAAAACAAACACAACATCATAACACCCAGAATGCTAAGCGTACTGTCACCCATAATAGAACTTGCAATGATCGTAATCAGACTTATCTGTGCACCTACCGATAAGTCTATGCCACCTCCAAGCATGACTATAGTTTGCCCGATAGCGACAATGCCAAGAGGTACCATTTGTATAAGGATGTTGGCAAGATTTGCCGGGCGCATAAACTCCTGTACTGCTACGGAAACAATAATAAATACTGCCAGCAACAACAGCCAAATGGTTTTTGTGCTATGTCTTTTAGTATTTTTAATACTTGCATATAATTTCATAAAACTGGTATTCAAAATATTATGCTTCATCAATTTTTTTTCCACTGGCAGCCCTCATAATGATTTCTTCAGTAGCCTCACAGCTAGGTATCATAGCCTTTATTTTCCCCTCATAAAAAACACAAATTCTATCAGACATATGGAGCAATTCCAGCATGTCGCTGGTAACCATAATGATGGATATACCTTCTTTGGTAAATAAACGAAGGAGCTTATAGACCTCTTGTTTTGCTCCTACATCTATGCCAAGGGTAGGTTCATTGAACAACATGATTTGAGGTGAAACTAACAACCATTTAGCTATAACAATACGTTGCTGATTTCCGCCACTTAATCCTTGAACATTTTGATCAATGGATGCTAATTTTATAGATAACTGCTTAACAAGTTTTAATACTACTGTTCTATCTTGTTGTTTGTGAATGATTCCGAATGTAGTTCTTTTATCCTGTGATGGATATGATATGTTTCTTAATATTGATTGCGGTAAAGCTATCCCTTCATTTCGCCGGTCATCAGACAAAAAAGCGAAACCGTTTTTTACGGCTGTTTGTGGATTATTAATTTCTATTTTTTTGTTATTAAAAATGAATTCTCCGCTGGTTAAAGAATGAAAACCAAATAACGAACGAATAAATTCCCTTTGGCCATGTCCTGCCATGCCACCGATACCAAGGATTTCACCCTTATGCAAATCAAAAGAAACATTATAAAAATGGGTATCATCTGATATATTTTTTACCGAAAGAACAACCTCTTTCGTGTTAAGTTGTTCAGTATTACGTGCAGGAAACATTTCCTTTAATTCCCTGCCAACCATTAATTTTACAAGCAAATCATGATTAATTTCAGAAGTATTGAAAGTATCAATGTAGAAGCCATCTTTTAGAACACTAACACGATCACATATTTGAAAAACCTCCTCAAGGCGATGTGAAATATATATGACAGTTATTCCTCTGGATTTTAAAATACCGATTAGATTGAATAATGAAGCAACATCATCATCTGTCAATGCAGCAGTGGGTTCATCAAGAATAAGAATCTCTAATTTAGAAATATAAGCTTTTAATATTTCAGCAATTTTTGCTTCAGCAGCACTTAAATCTCCTGCAAATTTATTCAAATTAATATGTAAGGCGTATTTCTCGATTATTTCTTCTAAATGTTTTTTGGCAACAGCTCTATTAATTTTACCAAATTGTCCAACTGGTTCTTTCCCAAGTATAATATTATCAAGTACTAATAAATTCGGTACTAAATTATATTCTTGACAAACAATATTAATTCCTAATTTTGATGCCTCAAAAGGAGAGGAGATTTTTATTTCTTTTCCATTAAACAAAATCACACCATTTTCCGCATGATAAATTCCACCAATAATCTTTATTAGTGTTGACTTTCCTGCTCCATTTTCTCCAACTATAGCATGCACTTCGCCTTTCTTAAAGCTTATAGAAACATCATTTAATGCTGTAATATTAAGAAATTTTTTTGTTATCTTTTTAACTTCAAGAAACATGATTTCTCCAAATCAATATTCAGTCTTATAGAAAATTATTCTCTTTGAAACTCTGATGCCTAGCGTGACTTTATTAAAAAAACAAACTTAAAAGAGATATCAATGTCTATTTAT
>CAZLRI010000182.1:0-5443 GCA_964561745.1 uncultured Pseudobdellovibrionaceae bacterium
CTGATTCTTCAGGAGGAGTTATAGCCCGTATAGGCACACTTGGTAAAGGCGGTGTGTGAGATACAGCAGGCGCACGAGCTTGGTCTAATTCTTCCTCATCAGACACGATGACTTGGTTATGAATTACACGCTGGGCTTGCTCCTCTGCCCTTTCGTCAAGCGCTTGTGATGCACTTTGAGGTGCTCGCATAGCAGAAGGCATCTGAAGCGTTCGCACCCTTCCTCTTATCTGATTATATGTAGTAGCCACTTGCCATGGAAACTGAAACCTCCTACCCTGCAGAAAACTGTTTCCAAGAATGGCTCGATATAAAATCCGCAAAAAACCGGTCGGTATTGATTCTGTTGTAGGAAGAGTAGAAGAATTGCCATCATCTCCTAAAATCCATGATCCAGAGTTTTGACAAAAATCAATTCCATTATTCAAGAGACAAAAATCCTCAGCAGATCGTCCAAAAACATTCATGTAAACAGTGCAAAGATTTTCATCAACACCTTCTCTATTTCCGCAATATTGTGTTATTAAAGCTTCTGTGAAGGTTGGAGTATTTCCTCCATTCTGTACTTGTTCGCCAAATGATAACATAATTAAGCCCCCTTTTTGGTCGTTGCGCGTCGGTCGTCGGAGCATCGCGTACATAGTGCATAGCTTAAAGACCGATGTGCGTCGTTCGTACACCGTTAAAAACAAAGCAACAATACATAATTTTTAACAAAGCACGATGCACACACATCGCACATCTCTCATCACACAACATGCCTTTTTTATTATCGTCTTATTGAAAAAAAAGTTGCTAGTTATTTTAAATTACTTTATATAAAAAAATAGATCTTATTATTAAATAATTTCAACCCCTTAGCAAGGGAAGCAACCCAAAAGGAGAATATATGTTAATATTACTTATAATAGCTATCATCTTAGTAATCCTCGTTGTCTCTCTTTACAACAGCATGATCGGCAAAAAGAATCAGGTCAACAACTCATTTGCAACAATTGATACTCTTCTTAAAAAAAGACACGATTTGATTCCAAATCTTGTAGCCGCAGTTCAACAATATATGGGGCATGAAAGAGGTGTGCTTACAGATATCACCAACTTAAGGGCAAAAGCAGTTTCTGAAAATGTTTCAGATAATGAAAGAATAGATCTTGAAAACAAAATGAGCAAACTGCTTGGCAATATTATGGTGGCAGTTGAAAACTATCCTCAGCTAAAAGCAAATGAAAATTTCATGCAGCTTCAAAGGGCATTGAATGAAATCGAAGAACAGATATCTGCAGCAAGACGCTCTTACAACGCTGCTGTTCTTGCGTTTAACAATGGTGTGGAAATGTTTCCAACAAATATTATAGCTTCGATGATGAATTTAAAACAAAGAAGTTTTTTTGAAATTCCTGAAACTGAACGCCAGAATGTAAATGTAAAAGAACTTTTTAAATAAGCCTTTAGACTTTTTTATTAAAAGGCTAGGAGTTCAGGACTTTTTAAGTCGCAGGTTGTCATCCTCGGGCTTGACCCGAGGATCCAGAAAAAATAGATTCTCGTGTCAAGCACGAGAATGACAATCAAAGAACCTGTCACTTTGAATCCTTAACCAGTTAAGATTTTCTTATGCGATCAATTGAAGAGCTGGGACAATTTTATACAGACAATCTCTTGCCTGATCTGAAACAATTAGATCTTGAACGTAAAAAACTTGTAAAAAAAGTCTGTATTATAGATGGCACAATTTTATTGGTGATGCTTTTTTTTATAGTGCTGTTGGTGTTTGGTCATTCTACTTCCAACTTTTTCGATCTTATTATACCCTTATGCTTTGTTGCAATAATTGCAGTTTATAAAAAACTTACGGCTAATTACGTAAATGATTTTAAGTCCGCTATTATTGAAAAGATTATCGTATTTATAGATCCCGACCTTTTATACAAAAAAAAATCTTTTATATCTAAAGAAGAATTTATAACCAGCATGATCTTTACACATATTCCTGACATACATAGAGGCGACGACTTTGTAGAAGGAACAATAGGTAAAACAAACATAAGATTTTCTGAGATTCATTCTGAATATAAAACACGTGATTCAAAGAGCAGAACATCGTGGAATACTATTTTTAAAGGGCTTTTTTTCATTAGCGATTTTAATAAAAATTTTAATGGAGAAACATTTGTCCTCCCTGATACAGCAGAGAAGCTTTTGGGCAACCTAGGAACTTTTTTTCAAAAAGCCAACTCATCAAAAGGACAGCTTGTGAAACTTGAAGATCCTGAATTTGAAAAAGAGTTTGTTGTTTATTCTAACAATCAAGTGGAAGCACGGTATATCTTATCCACCAGCCTTATGAAACGTATTGTTGATTTTAAAAAGAAAACAGATAAAAAAGTTTATCTTTCATTTGCCGGATCAAAGATACACGTGGCAATATCATATTCAAAAGATCTTTTTGAACCAAGATTCTTTAGAACCATCGTAGATTTCACCCCTGTGTTTGAATATTATCAGGATCTAGCACTTGCCATAGGAATCGTAGAAGATCTGAATCTTAATTTGAGGATCTGGACAAAAGAATAAAAAACCTAGCAACTTTTCCAAAAGCCAACCGATAAGAATGCAGGGACACGCAATTGTCTATGCATGAATTCTATCTGTTCAGCATAGGCACTGCTAATGCATTGCGTATAGGCATGTAACAATGAATTAGTATAGATCATAGCTATGTTAAATTTATCAAATCATATCAGACTCAATATTTTACGGGCATTACTATGCTTGATTATTTTAATCGAAGCTGGATGCAGCGGAGACCAGTTTGCTGCATGGCGTGTTGAAACTTTTGATACAACGCCAATCACAACAAGTTCACAAAAAACTATATACATACACAACAAGGATTCAAATAAAGAGCAGCATATAAGAGGAATCGGTTTTGACAAAGGAAGTAATGCTCCCGGACATTTTCGTGTTGATTCTGTAATGGTTGGCGAACAAAGCGTTGCTATGCAGGATATAGTTATACCTCCTGGCGGAACATTAGCAATCAATGCAACTTATACCCCAATGAATCTTGAAACTACATTTGCAAGTTATGGCGGCTGGGAAACAGGTCGTCCAGAAAGATGGCTTACCAAACCGCCTGATGAAGTAGATAATAAAAAAGATGAAGAAACCGAAGCGATTCATAGATCCATCCTTCAGGCAACATATGATTATCCAAAACCCGGCATTGTTCAGATAGAATTAGTTGGTTTTGCAGTTGAAGGACCAAATGGCGAAATTGCTGCAGGTGGAATTCCCGGCGAATGCACTCCGGGCAACGGCGTTGTATGTTACTCTGGAAAATTCTCAGTTGACATTCCACAATTATATACTGGTGGCCCAAGGGATATTGACTTAACTGGCGATATTAAATTTTATCTCACTGGCAATCAGATAACATGGATAATGGATGATATGCCTCCTGCTTTAATGGTCCTCAAAAGCACAGAAATACCAGAGCTGCCAAGCGGCGTTACAGCAACACTTATAATAAGCGGTTCAAAAGGAGTGGTTGCTGAAGGAACTTTTGACGGCACGCGCATTAATCTGGATAATGTATCATTTAGAATTCGTTTTGTTCTTGGCGAATTGACTGCTGATGATATTACATCTGGAATTGCTTCAATGATAGATTTTGACATACCAGAACTTGAATTAACAACTACAGAAGCGCTAAACCGCGGAGAAATTACTTTACATTTGGAGACAACTCTCTCTGAATCACCAGCTGGCGATCCATTATTCGACCAGTTTCTTTCCAATGCAAATGTCATACTTGTAATGCAGGGTGAACTGAATATGTAACTAGTACTCAGTCACGTTTAATTAACATTTGTCATCCCGCACTTTCGGTCAGAGGCTGATCCGTCCTTCGGCGGAGATGCGGGATCCAAAAAAAACTAGGCATCAATAATATTTTATTGATGTGCACAAGTGCTTGTAATCAATGCAATCTTGTTCAAAAAACTAAACAATCTTGCATTGAACAAGCACTAGATTCCAGATCGAGTCTGGAATGGCAAACAAGACTAGATTCCGCATCTCCGCCGAAGGACGGATCAGCCTCTGACCGAAAGTGCGGAATGACAAGAAAAATTCATAACCATGATTGACAATTTAAATTCAACTCTGTTATCTTAACGCACAATGCGCGAAGCTGGCTTAACAAAACAGGAACGAGGTCTTCTAACCCTAACAAGGGTACTAATGGTTTTATTTTTCCTTGCAACAGCCCTCTTCATTACCCTTCCTAACTGGACATTAAATTATCTTACAGACATCGGACAGGTTTTTTTTAATTTCAGAAACTCCTCCATAACATTAGGCACTGAAAATTTTTGGCTAATTCTGGCAATAGGATATACAGCAACATTAACATATGTATGTTTAATTGCTCAAAATGATTTTTTAAGAAATATCGATTATGTAAAAATTGTTATTTTTGCCAAGTTTGTTTCAACTTTGGGATTTGTAATCTGTTTTCTAAAGTTTGAATACCGTTTCTTTTGCCTTGTGGGAGCAATTATTGATTTTACAATTTTTTTAATAACTTGGTCTTGTTATCATGCTGCAAAAAAAAGCCGTTCCACCTGAAAAATTCAGTAGCGACGAATTCGGACTGGATCCAAACCTTGTTTGGTATTTACGCCCTTTCTTTCAATTTTTATATTACCACTATTTTAGAGTCAAAACAGTTGGCATCTCTAATATCCCTTGTTCAGAATCAGGAATAATAGTTGCAAATCATGCCGGCGTACTTCCGTATGATGGTGTTATGCTAAATCTGGCAGTTTCTAATAACCATAAACAACACAGACCTGTAAGATTTCTTGTGCATGACTTTGCATTTCAGCTTCCTTTATTAGGTTCTCTGGTTGAGCGTTTGGGCGGCGTTAGAGCTTCACCTGAAAATGCCCTGCGCTTGCTAAACAAAAATCGACTCATTCAGGTTTTCCCTGAAGGCGTAAAAGGAATCGGCAAACTTTACGATGAAAGATATAATCTAAAAAAATTCGGGCGCGGCGGTTTTATACGAACAGCAATCATGGCAAAAGCACCTATCATACCAACTGCAATAATAGGATCTGAAGAAATTCATCCAGCTTTGTGGAACTCAAAATATTTGGGTGAAAAAATAGGAGTGCCCTATATACCCATCACACCAACATTTCCATGGCTTGGACCTTTAGGCTTAATACCCCTACCCACTAAATGGAAGATGATTTTTGGAAAACCAATCAGACTTAATAAATATAATCTAAAAGACACAAAGAACGACGATCTTATGCTAACGCTTGCTGAAAACATTAAACAAAAAATCCAAAAGATGATTAACAAAGAATTATCAAAAAGATCCTCTATATGGAGATGATTTTAAGATAATTCGTTGTGCGATGTGCGGTGTG